>NZ_JBRREC010000018.1:0-62579 GCF_056760015.1 Stenotrophomonas sp. STEN029
CCCCCCCCCCCGCCCCCCCGCCCCCCGCCCCCCGCGCCGCCCCCCCCCCCCCCCCCCCCCCCCCCCAAAAAAAAAAAAAACCGAAGCCCGCAGTCTTTCCGATTGCGGGCTTCGCTGTAATTTCATTGCAGTCGGCTTCGCGGCTTACGCCGCTCCTACAGCAACCAGGGCTAATGGCCACCTGCCGACGCTGCACCAGCACCCGCCCCAAACGGCGGCTTGGCCAGCCACACCAGGCCGATGATCAGCAGGAACACCCAGCCCAGCAGCAGGAAGATGTCGTTGAAGCCCATCTGCGAGGCTTGGTGGTTGATCATTTCATTGAGCATCGCCGCACCATGTTGCAGGTCGCCCTGCCCCATCGCGGTCACCTGCTGATGCATGCCCGGATCGTACAGGGACACATGTTCGGTCAGGTCAGCGTGATGTTGCTGGGTGCGACGTGCCCACAGCCAGGTGGTCAACGATGCCGCGAAACTGCCACCCAGGGTACGCAGGAAGGTCGCCAGGCCTGAGCCGGCGGCAATCTCGCGGCCATCAAGGTCGGACAGCAGGATCTGCAGCACCGGCATGAAGAACAACGCCAAACCAACACCCATCAACAACTGCACGCCGGCAACATGCTCGAAGTTGACCTGCAGGTTGAAGCCCGAGCGCATGAAGCTGGTCATCGACAGCACGAAGAACGCAATCGTCGCCAGATAGCGCATGTCGACCTTGTGACCGAACCTGCCCAGCACCGGTGCCACCAGGATAGGCAGGATGCCCAATGGCGCAGTGGCCAGGCCTGCCCAGATCGCGGTATAGCCCATGTCACGCTGCAACCACTGCGGGATCATCAACGCCACGGAGAAGAACGCCGCGTAGCCAACGATCATGGCCAACGTGCCAGCACGGAAGTTACGATGCCGCAGCAGCTTCAGGTCAACGATGGGGTCCTTGTCGGTCAGCTCCCAGATCACGAACACCGCCAGCATCACCGCAGCGATGCAGGTCAGCACAACGATCTTGGTCGAGTTGAACCAGTCTTCCTCGTTACCCAGGTCCAGCATCAACTGCAGGCAGCCGACGCCGATCACCAGGGTGACCAGGCCGACGTAATCCATCTTCGGCCGTTCGGTGGTCTCAACGCGGTGACGCAACTGGCCGCCGACAATCGCCGCAGCGATGACGCCCAGTGGCACGTTGATCAGGAAGATCCATTCCCAGCTGTAGTTGTCGGTGATCCAGCCACCGAGAATCGGACCTGCGATCGGCGCCACCACGGTGATCATTGCCAGCAAGGCCAGCGCCTGCCCGCGTTTCTCGCGCGGATAGATCGACACCAGCAACGACTGGGTGATCGGGTACATCGGCCCGGCCACGAAGCCCTGCAGCGCGCGCGACACAACCAGCATGCCCATGCTCTGGGCGATGCCGCACAAAAGCGAGGCGATCGAGAACGCGATCGTCGCCCACATGAACAACTTGACCTCACCGAAGCGGCGGCTCAACCAACCGGTCAGCGGCAAGGCAATCGCAGTGCTGACCGCGAACGAGGTGATGACCCAGGTTGCCTGCTGCGAACTGGCGCCAAGGTTGCCGGCAATCGTCGGCAACGAGACATTGGCGATGGTGGTATCCAGCACCTGCATGAACGAAGCCAGGGCCAGGCCCGCCGTGCACAGGGCTACATTGACGGGCGCTGCACCGGCCGCGGGTGCGGCAGGTGCGGCAGGAGCTTGAGCGGACATGGTGACCTCAGCTGGCGCGCGCGGACGACGGCAGGTTGTCCTGGATGATGCGGTGGATCAGCTCGTCGGCATCGTGCAGCTGCTTGGCGTAGATCTGCGTGCCATACACCGTGCCCTTGGCCGCTTCTGCCGGCAGCACCGTGCCCTTCTGGTCGTGCAGATTGACCTCGGCCTTCATCGACAGGCCCAGCCGCAGCGGATGCTCGGCCAACTGCTTGGCATCGATGGCCACGCGCACCGGCACACGCTGCACGATCTTGATCCAGTTACCGCTGGCGTTCTGCGCCGGCAGCAGAGAGAAGGCCGAGCCGGTGCCCAGGCCGAGATTGGTGATGTGGCCCTTGTAAGTCACGTCACCACCGTACAAGTCCGAGCGCAGCTCCACTTCCTGGCCAAGACGCATATGCCGCAGTTGGGTTTCCTTGAAGTTGGCATCCACCCACATCTGCTCGGCCGGCACCACCGCCATCAAGGCCGCGCCCGGTTGCACGCGCTGGCCAACCTGCACCGAACGACGCGCGACATAACCGGTGACCGGCGCAACGATGCCTGCACGTGCGTTGTTGAGATAAGCCTGGCGCAGCTGCGCCGCGGCCGCCTGCACATCCGGCTGGGTGGCGATGACGGTGTCGTCGATCAGCGCGCGGCTGCGCTCGACGGTTTCACGCGAACCGGCAACTGCGGCTTCGGCAGCGGCCAGCTCGTCACGGGCGTGGGCCAGTTCTTCATTGGAAATGGCACCGCTGGCTGCAAGGTCGCGGCGACGGGCGAAGTCTTCGCGGGCACGCTTCACCGACACCATCCGCGCATTCAATTCCGCCTGCGCACCTTCGGCACTGCGGTACAGACCGCGCACCTGGCGCACGGTGCTGGCAAGGTTGGCCTGTGCCTGCTGCATGGCCACTTCGGTATCGGCCGGGTCCAGTTGCACCAGCAGCTGGCCCTGCTCCACCTTCATGCCGTCATCGGCGGCGATGGACACCACGGTACCGGTGATCTGCGGGGTGATCTGCACCTGGTTGCCGCCGACATAGGCGTCGTCGGTTTCCTCGGCCCAGCGGCCCAGGAAGTAGTACCACGCGGCAAAAGCCGCCAGCAGGATCAAGATGACGAACAGCAGACCGCGCAGCAGCTTGCCGCGACGGCTGGGAGCGGCGGCTGCCGCTTCGGGGGAGGAGGTCTGGCTCATGGGGGGACTCTCAGGAATGCGTGGTGTCGTTGCCATTGGCAACGGCTGGCGCCGCGTCGGCGCTGGGTTGGAAACCGCCACCGAGGGCGGTGCTCAGGCGTACCGAGGACAGCAGCTGCTGTGATTGCAGGTTGCTCAGCCCTTGGTCGGCCTGCAGCAGGCGGTCCTGGGTGCTGAGTACATCAAGGTAATTGCCGATACCGGCGCGGTAGCGCTGCTGCGCCAGCTCGTAGGCGGTCTGCGCGATGCCACGCAGCTGCTGCTGCGCCTGCACCTGCTCGGCCAACGAACGGCTGGCATTGACCTGGTCGGCGACGTCGCGCAGGGCCTCCACCAGGGTGTGGTTGTAGTTGGCCACCGCAAGGTCATAGTCGGCATCGCTGCTGGCCAGGCCAGCACGCAGGCGACCGCCATCGAAGATCGGCAGGCTCAGCGCCGGCGCCAGCAGACCGAAGGTGGAGCCGCTTTCCAGCAGGCTGCCCAGGTCCTTTGACACCACCCCGCCCAGGGCGGTCAGGTTGAGGTTCGGGTAGAAGCGGGTCTTGGCGACCTTGATCTGCTTGTCCGCGGCCTCCACGCGCCAGCGCGCGGCGACGATATCCGGACGCCGGCCCAGCAGTTCGCTGGGAACTACACCTGGCAGCTGCAGGGCCAGCGGATTCAATTCATTCGGAACCTTGATGTCCAGGCCGCGATCCGGCCCTTTGCCGAGCAGCGCGGCCAGCGCATTGCGCGACACATCGATCTGCTGCTGCGCGGCCAGCTGCTGCTGTTGTGCGGCCGGCAGCCGCGCCTGTGCCTGCTGCACCTGCAGTTCACTGTCGATACCGGCGGCGCGACGCTGACGGGTCAGCTGCAAGGTCTTTTCGGCGCGCGCCAGTTCGTCATTGGCAACACGCTGCAGTTGCCCAGCATGGGCCAACTGCACATAGCTCTGGACGATGGCCGCGGCCAGGTCCAGGCGTGCCGCCTGCGCATCCACGGCAGCGGCGTGGCCACTGTCGACGGCGGCTTCCCAGGCGGCACGCTTGCCGCCCCACAGGTCGACGCCATAGCTGAAGTTGGCCACGGCCTGCACGCTGCCCATGTAATGGCCGCCGATTTCGTCACCGGCCATGGATTCGGGCAGGCGCATGCCGGTATAGCCCGGTGACAGCGACAGGTTGGGTTTGCGCTCGGCATTGCTGCTGGCGGCGTGTGCCTGGGCCTGGCGCAGGCGCGCGTCGGCGGCTTCCAGCGAAGGAGAGCCGCGCAGTGCCTCGTCGATCAGCGCATCCAATTGTGGATCGGCGAGCGCGCGCCACCAATCAGCTGCCGGAAAGCCTGCCGCGCTGAGCGGCGTACCGGCCAGGCTGCGACTGCTGTGCAGGCTGTCGGCCTCCAGCAGTCGCCCCTGCGGTTGCAGGCCACGGCTGCTGGCGCACGCAGCCAGCGTAAGAACCAGCGCCGCGGCCAGGAGGCCGCGGGCGGGTGAAACCAGGGATGTGGGGGAGGACATGGTTTTCATGGGGTCATCAAGGAGTCACGTATGCGAAGCAGCAGGGACATCAACATCTCCCGCTCCTCCGCCTGCAGGTCACGCATGGCGTCTTCCATCACCTTGTCGCCACGCTGTTTCAGACGCAGCCACAGGGCACGGCCCTCATCGGTCAGCACGATCTGCAATGCACGGCGGTCCTGCGCGTGCGCCTCGCGACGCACGCAACCAAGCGCTTCGAACTTGTCCAGCAGACGGGTCACCGCACTGGGAACCTGGTCCAGGGTGCGGGCGAGCTGGTTGGCAGTACACGGCGCCATGTGCATCAAGGTCTTCAGACCGATGTAGTGGCTGAATCCAAGACCGAGGTCTTCTTCGGCCATGGAGGCATCAAGCTGCCTGGCAAGGCCGTCGCGGACTTGCCGCAGCAACAGGCCAAAGCTGGGGGGCGTGGTGGTATCGGCACAGATCATGGGCGGGCATTTTCCTTCCAGATGGAATAATTCTCAATGGAAATATTCTAACTGGCATCAAATGCTGTGTTGCACCAATGACGCCTGCGTCCGACCCGGACACAGTAATGGCTGCCGTCGTGGCCGGGTAATACAATCTGGCCAATGAATGACGAAATCCAGCCAACCCCGGGGGCAACACTCTCGTCGGTCCGGCGCCGGGCACCGCAGGGCTTTGACATGCACCTGCCCGCCCCGCTGCTGCATGACGAGGAACTGGACTGGTTCGAACGCGACGACGGGCCGCCGGTGTTCGGCTTCCGCTTCGACAGCCCGCAGGGTCTGGCCCGCGAAGTGGACTGGCATCAGCATGCGCGGGCGCAACTGATCTGCGTCGAACGCGGCCTGCTGACCACCCGCACCCGCCACGGCACCTGGTCGCTGCCGGCCGGCTCCGGTGGCTGGATGCCCGCAGCCGAGCCGCATACGGTGGTGATCGACGGCCCGCTGCGCGGCTGGGGCATGGCCCTGGCCAGCCCGATATGCACTGATTTGCCCAACGATCCCTGCGTGATCGGCATTTCCCGCCTGCTCAACGCACTGGCCGAGCGGATCAGCGACTGGTCGCCGGACCAGGCCCTCTCCCCGCGCCAGCAGCACATGCTCGACGTATTGCTGGACGAAATACGGGACGCGCCCCGCCAACGCATGCATCTGCCGATGCCGGCCGATCGCCGCCTGCTGCGAATCGCCTCGCAACTGCTGGCCGAGCCCGCCGACGACCGCAGCCTTGCGCAATGGGCGCAGTGGGCGGGCCTGTCACCGCGCAGCCTGAGCCGCCACTTCCGCGACGAGACCACCTTGAGCTTCGCCCAGTGGCGCCAGCAGGCGCGATTGGCCGAAGCGCTGCGCCGGCTCAATGAAGGCCATGCCGTGGCCGACATCGCCCATTCACTGGGGTTCAGCAGCCCCAGCGCCTTCGTGATCGTGTTCCGCCGCCACTTTGGCCTGCCCCCGGGCCGCTACCAGAACCGGGCCGATCAGGGGTTTGAAGGCGGGCTCGATCCGGTCCGTGGCTTGGCATCTCCGCCGCCATCCGGATAATCGTCGGATCAGGCAGCCGGCGGTCCCCGCCTTGGCCGCGCACAACAGGTAGCACCCACCCGCAATGACTGATTCTGCACGCCCCGCATACCATGGCTTCGAACAGCAGCCACTGCGCGAATACGCTGAACGCGCCTATCTTGATTACTCCATGTACGTGGTACTGGACCGCGCCCTGCCGTTCATCGGCGACGGGCTCAAGCCGGTGCAGCGCCGCATCGTCTATTCGATGAGTGAACTGGGGCTGGGTGCCGGGGCCAAGCCCAAGAAGTCCGCCCGCACCGTCGGTGACGTCATCGGCAAGTACCACCCGCACGGTGACAGCGCCTGCTACGAGGCACTGGTGCTGATGGCCCAGCCGTTCTCGTTCCGCTACCCGCTGATCGACGGCCAGGGCAACTTCGGCTCCAGCGACGACCCCAAGTCGTTCGCGGCCATGCGTTACACCGAATCCAAGCTGACCCCGATCGCCGAGGTGCTGCTGGGCGAACTGGGCCAGGGCACCACCGACTGGTCGCCGAATTTCGACGGCACCCTGGAAGAGCCGAGCTGGCTGCCGGCGCGGCTGCCACACCTGCTCCTCAACGGCACCACCGGCATCGCCGTGGGCATGGCCACCGACGTACCGCCGCACAACCTCAATGAGATCGTCAGCGCACTGGTGCGCCTGATCGACGAGCCGGACGCCACTGTCGCCGAGCTCTGCGAGCACGTGAAGGGCCCGGACTACCCGACCACCGCCGAGATCATCACCTCGCCGTCGGACCTGCGGAACATCTACGAGACCGGCAACGGCAGCGTACGTGCACGCGCCACCTTCAAGAAGGAAGGCAGCAACATCGTCATCGATGCGCTGCCGCACCAGGTCTCGCCGTCCAAGGTGATCGAGCAGATCGCCGCGCAGATGCGCGCCAAGAAGCTGCCGTGGCTGGAAGACATCCGCGACGAATCCGACCACGCCAACCCGGTGCGCGTGGTATTGATGCCGCGCTCCAACCGCGTCGACGCCGAGCAGCTGATGGGCCACCTGTTCGCCATCACCGACCTTGAGCGCAGCTACCGCGTCAACCTCAACGTCATCGGCCTGGACGGTCGTCCGCAGGTCAAGAACCTGAAGATGCTGCTCAGCGAGTGGCTGCGCTTCCGCCAGGACACGGTCACCCGCCGCCTCAATCATCGCCTGCAGAAGGTCGAGCGTCGCCTGCACCTGTTGGAAGGCTTGCTGGTTGCCTTCCTCAACCTGGACGAAGTGATCCGCATCATCCGCACCGAGGACGATGCCAAGGCCGCGTTGATCGCACGCTTCGCGCTGAGCGAGGACCAGGCCGAGTACATCCTGGAAACCAAGCTCAAGCAGCTTGCGCGCCTGGAAGAAATGAAGATCCGCGGCGAGCAGGATGAGCTGGCCAAGGAACGCGACAAGATCCTGTCGATCCTGCAGAGCAGCGCCAAGCTGAAGAAGCTGGTCAAGGACGAACTGCTGGCAGACGCCAAGAAATTCGGTGACGATCGCCGTTCGCCGCTGGTACAGCGCGTTGCCGCCCAGGCCATCGACGAGACCGAGCTGGTCCCCAGCGAGCCGATGACCGTGGTGCTGTCGGAGAAGGGCTGGGTGCGCGCGGCCAAGGGCCACGATGTCGACGGCTCGACCCTGAACTACCGCGATGGCGACAGCCTGCTGGCCGTGGCACGTACACGCAGCACGCAACAGGTGGCCTTCCTCGATACCGAAGGCCGCGCCTATTCCACGCCGGTGCATACCCTGCCCTCGGCACGCGGTAACGGCGAGCCGCTGACCGGCCGTTTCTCGCCGGCCTCCGGCAGCAGCTTCGTCACCGTGGCCAGCGGCGACAACAACACCCGCTTTGTGTTGGCGTCCACCCACGGCTATGGCTTCGTCACCCGCTTCGAGAACCTGACCGGCCGCAACAAGGCCGGCAAGGCGATGCTCAACCTGTCCGCTGGTTCGGCGGTACTGACCCCATCCTTGGTCGCCAACCCGGAGACCGACCGCATCGTCGCGGTCACCAGCGCCGGCAACATGCTCGCCATCCCGGCCAGCGAGCTGCCTGAGCTGGACAAGGGCAAGGGCAACAAGATCATCGAGATCCCCAAGGCCAAGCTCTCCACCGAGCGCGTGGTGGCGGTGGTCGCGGTCGGCCCGGGCAACACCCTGCAGGTGCGCAGTGGCCAGCGCACCATGAACCTGTCGTTCAAGGACCTGGAGACGTACCTGGGAACGCGGGCGACGCGCGGGCATCTGCTGCCGCGTGGCTGGCAGAAGGTGGAAGGGCTGGAAGTCCAGTAAGTACAAAGAAGGCCGGGTAATGCCCGGCCTTCTTTTGCTTGTGTTTGTGGGAGCGGCGTAAGCCGCGAAGCTAAAGGAAGAACCGTCACCGGCAATCAAGAATCACCATGGTTCCATTGCCGTCAGCTTCGCGGCTTACGCCGCTCCCACAAGCAGCGAGCCAACCGGCAACACACTCGCAATTGGAGAACCCCATGCAACCCGACTTCTGGCTGCAACGTTGGCAGAACGGTCAAATCGGCTTCCATCGCAACGAAGTGATGCCACTGCTGCAGAAGCACTGGCCCGAACTGCAACTCCCGGCAGGCAGCCGCGTACTGGTACCGCTGTGCGGCAAGACCCTGGACATGCACTGGCTGGCCGCGCAAGGCCACCGCGTGCTTGGCGTCGAATTGTCGCCGATGGCGATCGAGCAGTTCTTCGCCGAAGCCGACATCATTCCGCAGCGCCACAGCAGCCAGTACGGCGAGCACTACAGCGCCGGGCCGATTGAAATCATCTGTGGTGATGCATTTGCACTGGACGCGGAGTTGCTGGCAGACACAGCCGGCGTCTACGACCGCGCCGCCCTGATCGCCTTGCCGCCGCACCTGCGCCAACACTACCGCGACACCTTGTACGGGCAGTTGCCGATAGGTTGCCAAGGCGTGCTGATCACCCTGGAATACCCGCAGGATGAAAAGCAGGGCCCGCCGTTCTCGGTGGAGGAAGCCGAAGTGCAGCGCTTGTTCGCCAGCCCCTGGCAGGCCGGCCTGCTGGAACGCCGCGACATCCTTGATCAGCAGCCGGATTTCCGTGCCGACGGCGCAACTGCACTTTCCACCGCCGTCTACAGGCTGCAGCGCCTGTAGTGCCGCCCCATGGTCGGCAGGGGCATTGCCGGTAGACCTGACAGATGCCGACCATGGGCCGGCACTACCAGGCGGCGTTCGCCGCCCTCAGATCAATGCGCCGGGGTGCCCTTGGCGTCCATCTTGCTCAGCTGGTACAGCTCAAGGCCAATACGCTTGATCAGGCCCAACTGCTTCTCCAGCCACCAGGCATGGTCTTCCTCGGTGTCACGCAGCTGCAGCAGCAGGATGTCGCGACTGACGTAGTCACCCTGCGCTTCGCACAGTTTCACACCAGCGGCTAGGTTGGCGCGCACCTGGTATTCGACCTGCAGGTCCTTCTCCAGCATCTCCATCACGGTCACGCCCGGCTCGAATGCGTGCGGACGCATGTCGGGGTTGCCGCCGAGGAACAGGATGCGGCGCAGCAGCGCATCGGCGTGTTGTGTCTCTTCCTCCATCTCGTGGCCGATGCGCTCGAACAGCGCCAGCAGGCCCTGGTCCTCATAGCGACGGGAATGGATGAAGTACTGGTCGCGCGCAGCCAGTTCGCCGCGCAGCAGCTCCTTCAGGCACTCAATGACTTCGGCTTTGCCCTGCATGGGGGTGCTCCTGATGATTCG
Organism: Stenotrophomonas sp. STEN029; assembly: GCF_056760015.1. Taxonomy (NCBI): domain Bacteria; kingdom Pseudomonadati; phylum Pseudomonadota; class Gammaproteobacteria; order Lysobacterales; family Lysobacteraceae; genus Stenotrophomonas; species Stenotrophomonas sp. STEN029. Next base: position 9,717 of record NZ_JBRREC010000018.1, read on the forward strand.
ATGGTGCATAGGGTGCCCCATCTGAAAACCCAATGATCTAATCGGAATCACTTTCAGTTGCGATTCCCTCTCTTTCGGCTTCACAAGCTGTCTACAATCGCGACAGAACCGCTACCGGGGGTAGGCCTGTGCTGCGTTGGCTGCTGCGTTCGCTTTGGGTTGTATTGGGGCTGTTGCTGGTCTTACTGCTGGTCATCTGGGGGCTGCTGCGCGGCAGCCTGCCGCAGTTGGACGGGGAACTGGCCCTGCCGGGGCTGTCGGCACCGGTCAGCATCCAGCGTGACGCGCTGGGGGTGCTCACCGTCGAGGCCGCCAACGAGACCGACATGGCCCGTGCGCTGGGCTATGTACACGCGCAGGAACGCTTCTTCGAGATGGACCTGATGCGCCGCTCGGCGGCCGGGGAGCTGTCCGAGCTGTTCGGCGCCAAGGCCTTGCCACTGGACAAGCGCATGCGCGTGCACCGGCTGCGCGCCCACACCCAGCAGAACCTGGGCGCCGCCCTCGGCGACAAACGCGGCGTCATCGAGGCTTACCGCGACGGTGTAAATGCCGGCTTGGCCGCGCTGCCGGTGCAGCCATGGCCGTATCTGCTGCTGCGCCAGCAGCCACGGCCGTGGGAACTGGAGGACTCGGTGCTGACCGGGCTGGCGATGTACGCCGACCTGCAGGACCCGGCCAACACCCGCGAACTGGCGATGGCGCGCATCCGCAGCGTGGTGCCGCCCGCGCTGTACGCAATGCTTGCCCACGACGGCAGCAGCTGGGATGCACCCTTGTTCGGCGCGCCCCGTGGTGATGCGGTGTTACCGGATGCGGCAACGCTGGACCTGCGCAATGCAGGCACCGCGCCGGCCCTCACTCCACCGCCTGCTTCGCAAGCGGCCCCCCTCTCTCCCGCTGCGCGGGAGAGAGACGTAGGTGGGTCGCCTGCGGCGACCGGTTCTTTTCCGGGAAGCAATAACTTCGCAGTAGCCGGCGCTCTGACCGAAGATGGCCGCGCCATCATCGCCGACGACATGCACCTGGGCCTGCGAGCGCCAAATATCTGGTTCCGCGCACGCCTGCGCTATGCCGACCCGACCGCGCCGGAAGGCAAGGTCGATGTCGCCGGATTCACCCTGCCCGGCCTGCCCGCGGTCATCGTCGGCAGCAACACGCGGGTGGCCTGGGCCTTCACCAACAGCTATATCGACACCGCGGACTTCACCGCCCTGCCCGCCAACACGCCGCTGCGCAGCTACAACGAGGCCATTGCCGTTGCCGGTGCCAACCCGGAAATGCTGCTGGTGCGGGAAAGCGATTGGGGCCCGGTCCTGCACGACGAACCCGCCGGTCAACTGCTCGCACTGCGCTGGGTTGGTCAACAAGCCGGTGCGGTCCGCCTGGATTTTGCCGACATGGCCAAGGCCGCCGACCTGGATTCCGCATTTGCGGTAGCCGACCGCTCGGGCATCCCTGCTCAGAACCTGCTGGTCGCTGACCGCAGTGGCCGTATCGCTTGGCGCCTGATCGGCGCGCGCCCTGCGCGTGACCCGAGTTGCCATGCCGACGCAGCGGCGCAGGCCAGCTGCTCGCCGTGGCCGATCCGCACCGACCACGCACCGGCACTGGTCGACCCACCGGACCATCGTTTGTGGACGGCCAATGGCCGCGTCCTCGACGGTGCCGCCTTGGCCGAAGCCGGTGATGGCGGCTATGACTTCGGTGCGCGCGCCAAGCAGATCCGCGACGGTCTATTTGCCCACGAGAGCTTCAATGAAAGTGACCTGCTGGCGATCCAACTGGACGACCGCGCCCTGCTGATGGAACGCTGGTGGAAGCTGCTGCGGCAGACCGTCGAGCATAGCGATGATCCTGCACTGAAGCGTCTGGAAGTCGCCAGCCGCCAGTGGCAGGGCCGCGCATCCACCGATTCAGTCAGTTATCGGATGGCGCGCGGCTTCCGCGGCATCCTGATGGACAACATGGAAGGCGCACTGTTGGCACCGGCGAAGGAGCAGTTGGGCGAGCGATACATACCTCCCAAGCTGGCCCAGTTCGAAGGTGTGCTGTGGCCGTTGCTCAGCGAACGCCCGCCGCACCTGCTGCCACCGCCGTATGAAAGCTGGGATGCCCTGCTCGCCGACAGCGCCCGCCAACTTGAGAAGGATCTGGCCGAACAGGGCCCGGATCTGGCGCAACGCAGCTGGGGCGAGCGCAATACCGCCGCGATCTGCCATCCGGTCTCGGCGGCGCTGCCGGGTCTGTTCAAGCGCTGGCTGTGCATGCCGGCCCAGCCCTTGGCCGGTGACGACAACATGCCGCGCGTGGTCGGGCCCAAGTTCGGTGCCTCCGAACGCATGGTGGTGTCACCCGGTCACGAAGCCGACGGCATCGTGCACATGCCCGGCGGCCAGAGCGGCCATCCGCTGTCACCGTTCTGGGGCGCAGGCCACGACGACTGGGTGGAAGGCCGAGCAACGCCGTTCCTGCCAGGCAAGCCGGCGCACAGTTTGAGTTTGAGCCCGCGCTGACTAACCCGCACATGGCTGCAGTCTGATTGTGGGAGCGGTGTAAGCCGCGAGGCAGGATTTACCGGAACCATCGACGCGTCTGCAACCTGATGGTGCCCCTGCTTCGCGGCTTACGCCGCTCCTACAAATGGCTGATACGCGCTTACTTCAAGCGCACCGTCCACTCCACCTCGAGCTTGGCCTCTGCGTCGAACAGGCGGCTGATCTGCACCCAGCTCGCGGCTGGATACTTGCCGTCGGGGAAGAAGGTCTTGCGATCGGGAATCGCCTTGATCAAGCCATCCATATCCGTGGTGAACACCGTTTCCTTGACCACCTGACTGCTGTCAGCATCGAACTGCTGCAGGATTTCCGTCAGCTTTCCGTAGCAATCGCGTACCGCGACATGCATGTCCGCACCTCGGCAGGGGACGCCGGAGATATGCAACGTGTCGCCATCGCGCACCACGCCGGTGTAGCCAATATCTGTTTCCCAGCTGCCCAGCTGATGCCGCTCCAACGGCACCTCGGCAGCGTGGGCGAAGGAACTGCACAACAGGCCAAGCATCACCAACGCACAAGCACGCATCGAAAGTCCTTTTTATCGGTTGTGAAGGGAAGAACTGCAATTTCCTGATCGCGCGCATTGGATTGTGCGGCACGAAACGTGCCCCCTCTCCCTCTCCTGTACCGGGAGAGGGATTTCGGAGCCAATGCAGGCCAATGCGTCAAATGACCACCGGGTCGATTGACTACTTATCCAGCCAAGGCCTGTTCGTGCACACCCGCCACGGCGCGACCGGACGGATCGGCCATGCTGGCGAAGCTGGCATCCCAGGCAATCGCCGCGGGTGACGAACAGGCAATCGACTTGCCGCCCGGCACCGTTTCCGACGCCGCATGGCTGGGGAAGAACTGCTCGAAGACGTGGCGGTAGTAGTACGCCTCCTTGGTCTGCGGCGGGTTGTGCGGGAAACGCTTGTCGGCGGCGGCCAGCACGCGGTCGCTGACCTGTGCTTCGGCATGCGCCTTCAAACCGTCGATCCAACCGTAGCCGACGCCGTCGCTGAACTGCTCCTTCTGCCGCCACAGGATTTCCTTGGGCAGGTAACCCTCGAAGGCCTCACGCAACACCGCCTTCTCGATGCGGCCGCTGGCCTTGTCGACCATCTTGTGGCGCGCATCCATCTTCATCGCCACATCGAGGAATTCGCGGTCCAGGAACGGCACGCGTGGCTCCACGCCCCAGGCCATCATCGACTTGTTCGCGCGCAGGCAGTCGTAGTTGTTCAGCGCATCCAGCTTGCGCACCAACTCTTCATGGAACTCACGCGCGTTCGGCGCCTTGTGGAAGTACAGGTAGCCACCGAAGATCTCGTCACTGCCCTCACCGGACAGCACCATCTTCACGCCCATTGCCTTGATCCGTCGCGCCAACAGGAACATCGGCGTGGATGCGCGGATGGTGGTGACGTCGTAAGTCTCGACGTGACGGATCACCTCCGGCACTGCATCGAGGCCTTCTTCGAAGGTGTACTCGAAGCCGTGGTGCACGGTGCCCAGCATTTCTGCCGCCACCTTGGCCGCGGCCAGGTCGGGCGAACCCTTAAGGCCAATGGCGAAGCTGTGCAGGCGCGGCCACCAGGCCTCGCTCTGACCGCCGTCTTCGATGCGGTTGCGCGCATAGCGCGCCGCAACCGCGGCGACCAGCGAGGAATCCAGGCCACCGGACAGCAGCACGCCATAGGGCACGTCGGTCATCAGTTGGCGGTGCACGGCGCGCTCGAAGGCCTCGCGCAGTTCGGTCAGCGATACATCCACACCTTCCACCGCCTCGTACTCGCGCCACGGACGTTCGTAGTACTTGCTCAGCGTATCGGTGCTGCTGTCATACCAATGGCCTGGCGGAAACTGCGCCACGTCGGCACAGGTATCGGACAGCGACTTCATTTCCGAGGCCACGCACAGCCGGCCCTGCTTGTCGTGGCCCCAGTACAGAGGCACCACGCCGATCGGGTCGCGGGCGATGATCACGCGCTGTTTTTCGCGGTCCCACAACGCAAAGGCGAAGATGCCGTTGAGCCTGTTCAAGTAGGACGCAGGCTCGTCTTCACGGTATAGCGCGTTGATCACTTCGCAGTCCGAACCGGTCTGGAAGGCGTAGGGCTGGGCGAGTTCCTTCTTCAGTTCCTGGTGGTTGTAGATCTCACCGTTCACTGCCAGCGCCAGCTGGCCGTCGTCTGACAGCAGCGGCTGCGAGCCGCCGGCCGGGTCGACGATAGCCAGCCGCTCGTGCACCAGGATGGCGCCGTCGTCCACGTAGACGCCGCTCCAGTCCGGGCCGCGATGCCGCTGGCGCTGGGATTGTTCAAGCGCCTGCCGACGCAGCGCCTGCAGGTCGTCACCGGATTGCAGGCCAAAAATGCCGAAGATGGAACACATGGGAAAGCTCCTGGGTTGTGTGGGGACAAACATTGGAAGCAACGGCTTGAAGACCTGCAGCCGCTCGGTGTTCCCGCCCGGCCACAAAAAAACCCGCATCGGCCGATGCGGGTTTTCTGGTGTCCTGAGCGTGTTGCCTGTTCTAGCTCTGGTCGCAGTCCCGCAGTGGCCGCGCACGATTATTCGCGCGCAGATTATTGCGGTTGTTATTGTTGACGGCGGTGGCCAGGAACGAGGACATGGCGCTGACCGTATCCCGCTTTCGGCGCCCGCGCAACTGTTGCTTTGGCAACCGATTCAGCGGCCGGGTCGGCGCACTCCGCGATAATCCCCCGCCACCTTGCCCGGACCTGCTGGATGCCCCGTCCCACACCCCGCGTGCTGCTGTACGCCCTGCCCCTGTTCATCCTGCTCGGTTGCGCGACAAGGCCCAACACCCGCCCTGCCAGCGACACCGAACGCGACGCGCTGTCCGCGGCCGCCGATGGCCAGTTCGATTCCGCACTGCGGGTGGCGAAGATGTATCAGGCCTGGAACGACCCGCGCGCATTGGATTGGTACGCGCGCGCCGCGGCGACAATACCGCGCACCCACCGCAGCACCGGCGCCGAGGAGCAACTGGGCAGGATCCTTGAGCGCGGCCGCCTGGACAGCAGTGACGAACCGCAAAAGCCCGAGGACGTCCGCTTCAAGCCGTCACCGCGCAAGGCACTGCGCTGGTACCAGAGTGCCGCCTACCACGGCTCGCCGTATGCCATGTCCGATCTGGCACGCTGGTACGAACGCCAGGGCGACATGGCGGGCGCACTGCGTTGGCGCCTGCGTTCGGCGGTGTACATGCGTGAGCTGTACAAGCTGGACGCACTGCGCAAGGCAACCCTCGCCTCAAGCGAAGCTGCTCGCCTTGACCCGGACCAACCCTCCAGCAATGCGACCATCGCCCGCATCCAGCGGCGTGCCGCGCGCGGCGATGCCGAGGCCCAGGTCGATCTTGGCGCCTTGCACGAAGCGGGCATCGGCATGCCAACGGATATGCGCGAGGCACTGCGCTGGTATCAGCGCGCCGGCGAACAGGGCAATGTCTACGGCCAGTACTTCAGCGGCTTGGCGCTCGGTCGCGGCAGCAAAAGCCTGCCGAAAGATGAGACTGCAGCGGCGGCATGGTTCGCGCGCGCCAAGGCGCAGGAGTTCTATCTGGCCGAGGAGTCGTACTGGCGCCGGGCCATCGCGCCGCCGTTCTTCATCTTCGAATAGATCGAGCAGGTCTGTACACACAACGTCCGCCGCAACAAGACTGCATCAGCACAGCGATGTCGCGCAGAATGACGCGCAAGCACCTGCAGAGTTGGACATGACGAACACTCCGGTTTTCCACGAAGAAACCATCGACCGCGCGCGCATGCAGCAGATCATCCGCGCGCACCCGCGCGCTGCGATATTCGAATCCTGCACGCTGGACGAAGGCGATTTCTCGCGCCTGGACATGGACGGCTTCCAGTTCAAGCAGTGCTCGCTGAGCAGGGCCAACTGGCTGGCCTCATCACTGGAGGAAAGCCAGTGGCAGAAATGCCGCGGCAGCCACTGCGACTTCAGTTCCGCGCAGCTCAGTGATTCGCGCTTCGATCACTGCGACCTCAACAACAGCTTCTGGCGACGCGCCACGCTCTCGTCGGTACAATTCAAGGACTGCAAGCTCACCGGCGCCCACCTGCAGGAAGTAAGCGGCTGGGCGCTGGAGTTCCGCGATTGCCTGCTGGTCAGCGCCGACCTGCGCGGCATGTCATTCCGCAAAGTGCAGCTGGAAGGCATGGATTTCTCCGATGCCGACCTCTCGGGCTGCGACTTCCGCGATGCCGTATTCACCGGCGGCAGCCTGCGCAACACACAGACCCGCCTGACCCGCTTCGAAGGTGCCGATCTGCGCAATACCGATATCAGTGGGCTCAACCTGATGGACGCAAAGCACTTCAAGAAAGCGGTGATCTCGCAGCGGCAGGCTGCGGCGGCATTGGCGGCGTTTGGGTTGATCGTCGCCTAGGGAAAACAGGTGCTTCGGATAGGCACCAGTACGGGCTTCCCGCTGGCCCAGGTCATGCCCCTCCCGGTCACTCCGCATCCAGCGTTGCGATCTCAACCCGATTCCGCCCCTCGCGCTTGCCGCGATAGAGCGCCAGGTCGGCACAGCGTACGAGCGCCATGGGGTCTTCCCCAGGCACCGGAGTGCAAACCGCCACCCCGACACTGATGGTCACCCGTTGCCCCGCCGCACCGGTCACCTGTTCCACTGCACTGCGTAGACGCTCCCCGAGCACCATCGCCATCTGCGCGTCGCAACCCGGCAGGATCAGCACGAACTCCTCGCCGCCATAGCGTGCGACCAGCTCTTCCGCACCGGTCACCTGCGCGGCCAGGGTCTGCGCAACGCGGCGCAACTGCAGGTCGCCGATGTGGTGGCCGTGGGTGTCGTTGAACTGTTTGAAGTGGTCTACGTCGATCATCATCACCGCCAGCGGCTCCTGCTGTTCGACGCAGCGCTGCCACGCCCGTGGCAAGGCCTTCTCCATCGCGTGGCGGTTGGCGATGCCAGTGAGTCCGTCGGTCACCGCCAGGGCAGAGAGCCTGGAATTGGCGCTCTGCAGCTCGGCGGTGCGCTCGTTGATCTTCTGCTCAAGCAGGCGGTTTTGTGCATTGATGGCACGGGTGCGGAGCCGCACCACCGCGACCACGAACAACAAGCCCGCCACGCCAAAGCCCACCCGAACCCAGGGCCGCTGGTACCAGAAGGGTGCAACCTGCAACGGGTAGCTCATCGCCTCGGTGGGGGCGCCGCCCAGCACCCTCGCCTGCAACTGGAAGATGTAAGCACCCGCTGGCAGGCGCTGGTAGGTCAGCTCACGCCCTGCCGTCCATGGCGACCATTCGTTGTGATAGCCCGGCATCCGATAACGGAACTCGACTTCCGGCTCCATGCTCTGCACACCGAAGCGCAAGGCCAATCCCGCCCCCGCTGGCAAGTGCGGCGTTGTCTTTGGCAACAGCGGCAACAGTACCGGCGGATGGTTCGGACCTTGCAGCTCGATGCGATCCAGCCGCGCCTGCGCTGGTGTCGCAACGGACTCGATCGCAGCAGGATCCAACTGCAACACGCTGTCGCGGGTAACCACGCGCAGTTGCCCGTCGCGATGCAGGGCAACCGTCTTGAAACCTGGCACGCGGCTATCACTGACATGCTGCAGTTGGAACGTGGCCGCACCGGGCTTGCGCCACCACAGCTGTCGCGCCGTCCAGGCAAAGCTGCCCTTGGCGTTGTCCTCGCCTTCCAGCTCCATGGGCGCCTGCAGTCCCGGCAGCACGGGCAAAGCCGCGGCAACAAACCGTTCACCCTGCAAACGGTGCACCTGCTGCCCGGATATCGCGTACAAAACGCGATCACTCCGGAACAAACGAGTGCCCTTCCCTGCTGCCACAGGCAAGCCCTGCTTCGACCCAAAACGCTGCTCAGCGAGCAATTGGCCAGTATCCGTAGCGAAGCGCCAGCGCCTAGCGCCACCGCCTGCATCGCCTGCCCACAACTCGCCGGCGACAACTTCATACACGCCACCCGCAGCGCCCCCACCGATCTGCCACTGCCCCTGCAGCTGCCAGCGCCCGTCGTGTTGACCGAGCACGATGATCTTGGTGTTGGTCAACGCGAACATGCGCCTGGCGTCGAACGCCGAGGGCATCAGCCTGCTGACACTGTCACCCAGCGCCGGCGGCAGCAGCCGTCGTGGTTGCGTTTGCCCGGGATCGAGCACCGCCAGTCCATAGCGATCTCCGATCAGGAGACCGGCGTTTGTTCCCTTCAGCGCAAAGGTCTCCAGATCGCGTCGCGGCCATTGCGAGAGCGAGAACATTGGCGTGCCCGCCGCAGAGGGTTGCGCACTCCACACGCCCATGCTTGCCACCCACAGGCGGCCGTCATACCACGTGCTGTCGAAGATGCGTCCGTTCAGGCCATGCAGACGCCCATAGCGCGTCCAGGGCAGCGACCAGCGCAGGCGTGCGATGCCGTTCTCGCCTGAGATCCACACCGCGCCTTCGCGATCCTCCACCAGGTCGTGCATCTCACCCGCACACGCGGCAAAACTGTCGAGCAGGTGCAGATCGGGGGAGAAACGCATGATCGTGCCGTCGAAGCTGCCGATCGCGAAGCCACCGTCGGCAAGGGCAATGCCGGTGTACGGTTCGTGCAGACGGAAGGCCGCATCGGCCTCCGTGTCGAGCTTGCGCACATGCGTACCATCGCTGAAATGGAAGCCATCGGCCGCGGCAAACAGCAAGCCGCCCCGGTACGGCCAGGCCGCGGGAACACGCAGCTTGGCGAGCGACTCCATGCCTTCGACCAGCACCATCGCCGCCTTGTCGACACGGTAAAGACCTTGCCCCGGAACCCGGAAGAAGACCTCGTCGCCGGCCACCAGCGGACGCGTACGTGCGCCGGCGGGGAGCTGCATGCGCGTGGTGCTGCCGTCCTTTTCAAGCACGAACAAGGCGCCAGCGCTTACCGCGTGCACGCCACGCGAGGTTTCGCCCAACGAGAAGACCTCGACCGGCCCTTGCACCAGACCCGCACTGGCCAAGCGTGGCAACAGGTCAACGAATTTGTGGGTGCCATCAGGCTGTCGCAGCAAGCGTCCGAAAACCCCTGCGCCGGCGACAACGATGCTGCCATCGCGCGCCAGCATGATCGAGTACACCGGCGCTTCACCAGACGCCTCCAACAGCTCCCATACCCCGCTACGGAAGACCATCACGCCTTCGCCACTGGCAGCATAGAGGTTGCCCGCGCGGTCGACGACCACGCCGGGATAGGTTGGCGCGGCAGGCAATTGGCTTGCCCCGAACTGACGTAGCAGCGGCAAGCCATGCAGTGTTGTGCTGGCGTGCGCGAATGGCAGCAGGCACACCAGCAGCAGGGCCATCAGCCCTTTACGGAACCGCATTTGAACACTGTCCATCTCGCCCCCCGGCAAGATTGTGCACTTGCACCGTAACAGCTTAGTCCAGCAGCTTTTCGATCAGTTTCCTGTACAGCCCAGGCAGCGCCTCCAGATCGGCGACGCGCACGTTCTCATCGACCTGGTGGATGCTGGCATTCACCGGCCCCACTTCGATGCACTGTGCGCCCAAGGGCGCGATGAAGCGGGCGTCGGAGGTGCCACCGCCGGTGCTTTCTTCCGGCGCGGCGCCGGCGAATCCGGCCAGAACGTCGCGGGCAACACTGCGCAGGCGCCCTTCCGGCGTATAGAACGGCTCGCCGCTGCGGTGCCACTGCAGGTCGTAGTCCAGGCCGTGACGATCCAGCAGCGCACCAATCTCGGTTTCCAGCTTGTCCGCATTCCAATGTGGGTTGTAGCGCAGGTTGAACATCACCTGCAGCTCGCCCGGGATCACGTTGTTGGCGCCGGTGCCTGCGTTGATGTTCGAGATCTGCAGGCTGGTGGACGGGAAGCTTTCGTAGCCATCGTCCCAATGACGGGCAGTCAGCTCAGCCAACGCCGCTGCGGCCAGATGGATGGGGTTGCGTGCCTTGTCCGGATAGGCGACATGACCCTGCACGCCCTTGATACGCAGCTTGGCCGAAAGGCTGCCGCGGCGACCGACGCGCAGCAGGTCACCGAGCTTGGCGGTGGACGACGGCTCGCCGGTAATGCACCAGTCGATGCCCTGCCCGCGCTCGACAAAGAGTTTGGCAACGTGGCGGACGCCATCGATGGCATCCCCTTCCTCGTCGCTGGTCAGCAGCACCGCCAGCGTGCCGGGATGGTCCGGATGCGCGGCAACAAACTGCTCAGCGGCCACCACGAAGGCGGCAACGCTGCCCTTCATGTCGGCAGTGCCGCGCCCGTACAGCACGCCATCGCGCACCTCCGGCTTGAACGGGTCGCTGCTCCAGGCCTCGACCGGCCCGGTCGGCACCACATCGGTGTGACCGAGCAGCACCAGTACCGGTGCGCCGCTGCCGTGGGTGGCCCAGAGGTTGTCCACTTCCCCCAGGCGCAGGTGCTCGCAGTTGAAGCCTGCGGCGCTGAGGCGGCCTGCGATCAGCTGCTGGCAGCCGGCGTCTTCCGGGGTAACCGAGGGGCGGGCGATCAGGTCGCAGGTCAGGGCTAGTACGTCGTTCATTGCAGCCTTCTTGGGTCGGTGGCTTCGCGGCTTACGCCGCTCCCACAATTGCTGGTGGGCGGATCAGGCGATGTTGAAACGGGCCTTGAAGCCGTTGTCACTGAAACCCTGGCTCAGGCTGCCATCGTCGGTGATCACCAACGGGCGCTTGATCAGCTGCGGGTATTCACGCAGCAGCAGCTTCCACTCGGCATCGGACTCGGGCGACTTGCGGTTGTCCGGCAACTGCCGCCAGGTGGTCGAGGATTTGTTGATCATCGCCGCGAAGCCACCGGCCTTGCCAGCCCATTCGAGCAGGGTTTCCGGGCTGGGCTTGTTGTCGCGGTAGTCGACGAAGGTGTAGGCGACATTGAAGCGATCCAGCCATTTGGTGGCTTTCTTGCAGGTGTCGCAGTTTTTAAGTCCGTAGATCGTGGTCATGGTTCAAAGCTCGCGGTGATGTAGCCCCTCTCCCTTCGGGAGAGGGGTTGGGGTGAGGGTAAGGGCGAAGCCTCGCACAGGCTTGGCACTGCAGCGCTTCGCGCCAACCCTCATCCGCCCCTTCGGGGCACCTTCTCCCGAAGGGAGAAGGAGGAAATCAATCCGCCAACCCACGCAGCAGGTCATTGACGCTGGTCTTGCTGCGGGTCTTGGCATCCACCTGCTTGACGATCACCGCGCAGTACAGCGAATGCGTGCCGTCCTTGGACGGCAGCGAGCCGCTGACCACCACGCTGTACGGCGGTACATAGCCATACGTCACTTCGCCGGTGGCACGGTTGTAGATACGGGTGCTCTGGCTCAGGAACACGCCCATGCCGATCACGCTGTGGTGGCCGACAACCACACCTTCCACCACTTCCGAACGCGCGCCGATGAAGCAATGGTCCTCGATGATGGTCGGGCTGGCCTGCAGCGGCTCCAGTACGCCACCGATGCCGGCACCACCGGACAGGTGGCAATGCTTGCCGATCTGCGCGCAGGAACCCACCGTGGCCCAGGTATCAACCATGGTGCCCTCGCCCACATGGGCGCCGATATTGGTGAAACTCGGCATCAGCACCACGTCCTTGCCAAAGTGCGTGCCGCGACGGGCAATCGCACCCGGCACCACGCGTACGCCGGCCTGGCGGAAGGCCGCTTCGTCGTAGCCTTCAAAGCGCGACTCGACCTTGTCCCAGAACGGGGCCGGGGCGCCGTCCATCACTGCCATGTCGTTGACACGGAAGTACAGCAGCACCGCCTTCTTCAACCACTCGTTGACCTTCCAGCCGCCATTGCCATCGGGCTCGGCAACGCGGAATTCGCCGGACTCCAGGCCGTCGATCACGCGGTTCACCAGCGCACGGGTCGAACCTTCGATCTCGTCCATGGTCAGCATGGTGCGGCGCTCGAATGCGCTCTCGATGCTGAACTTCAACTCGGCCACGCCCGGTGCCGGCGGCTTGCGCAGGCTGCGCGGCCCTACCGACGGCGTCACCGGCTTGGCCGACTTCGGCTTGGCAGCAGCAACCTTCTTGACCGGCGCCTTGACCGTCTTCGCAACAGGCTTGGCGGCCGGCTTGGTCGCTACTGCGGCTTTCTTCTTCGGCGCAGCCTTTGCAGGCGCTGCCTTCTTGGCGGTCTTCTTGGTCACGGTCTTCCTGGTTGCGGGCTTGCTTGCCATCAGTGGGGGTCTCCTGGCTTGTTGTCGGGATCCAGGCAGGCAAGCAATGCATCACGCAAGGCCTGCATGGAGGTTTCGGTAAGGGGGTGATCGTGGCGATCGGTAAGTTGGAACTGATCTTCGGCGCGTTCGCCGAAGGTGGCGATGCGTGCATCCTGCACACGCAGGCGCTGGTCACGCAGCACATGTGCGACGTCGGCAAGCAGGCCGGGACGATCCGGTGCCACCAGGTTCAAGACGGTCCGGCCTTCATGACTGGCGTCGAGGAACTCGATGCGCGGAGCGAAGCGGAAATGTTTGAGCTGCCGTGGCATCACCCGCCGCGAAGGACGCAGGATCAGGATATTGCCGGCCAGCGCCTTGCGCAGCACGGATTCCAGGCGCGCGGCATCGCCGTCGGCGAAGCTGCCGGCCGGCGTCACCTCGAAGGTATCGAAGATGGTGTCATCGGGGCCGTCAAGCACGCGCGCGCGGTGAATACCGTAGCCGGCCCGGTCCAGTGTCATCACGATCGCGGCGAACAAGCCGTCACGGTCGGGCGAGTGCACGAACACTTCCAGTGCATCACTCTCGGGAGTAATCCGCCGTACCTTGACCAGGGTGCCGCCCTTGTGGATTTCCACCAGGGACGCAGCCTGCCAGACCAACTGCTCCGGGCGGAAACGCACGAAGCTCTCATCCGGCATGGCCGCGAACTGGCGGTCGATCACCGCATCCTCATGACCAAGCAGGCGCATCTGCTCACGCACGTTGTCGCGCGCTTCCTGCACCCGCTCGGCCTCGGGCAGGGGATGCTCCAAACCCTCACGCAGCGCGCGACGGGTGGCGAAATACAGGTCGGCCAGCAGCCTGTCCTTCCATGCATTCCACATCTTGGGACTGGTACCAGCGATATCGGCGCAGGTAAGCAGGTACAGGTAATCGAGACGATCGCGGTCGCCGACCAGGCCGGCAAAGCGATGGATCACCTCGGGGTCGGTGATGTCCTGCTTCTGCGCGGTCACCGACATGCGCAGGTGCTGCTCGACCAGCCACGCCACCAGTTCAGTGTCCGTGCTGCTCAGGCCATGTGCGCTGCAGAATTCACGCGCATCCACCGCGCCCAGTTCGGAATGATCACCACCACGGCCCTTGGCGATGTCGTGGAACAGCCCGGCCAGCAGCAGCAACTCCGGCTTGCGCAGGCGCGGCCAGACTTCGTGGGCGATGGAGAAACGCTCGTCGGCGCGGCCGCTGGCGAACAAGGCCATGTTCCGCAGCACCATCAAGGTGTGCTGATCCACCGTGTAGACATGGAACAGATCGAACTGCATGCGCCCGGACACTGCGGCGAATGCGGGAATCCATTGCCCGAGCACGCCAAGCCGCGCCATCCGCGCCAGCGTATCGACCGCACGCGGACCGCGCAGCAAGGCCATGAACTGCTCGCGTACGTCGTCGTCCACGGCGGTGTAGTCAGGAATCTCGTCCAGCATCTCGGCCAGACCGCGGGCCGTCATCGAATGCAGGCCGCGCACATCGGCGGTGCGCGCCCAGCACGCGAACAAGGCAAAGATGCTGCGGATGTCGCCATGCGGCCAGAACGGGTCGTCGGCGGACAGATAGCCGCGGCGCAGCGAGAATTCCTCACCTACCGGCTGCGGCGTCGCCTCACCGTCAAATTGTTCTTCAAAGCGTTGCAGCAGGCGGTCGCTGATGCGCCGGATCACCGTCGCACTGCGATAGAAGCCCTGCATCATTTTTTCCACGCCCAGGCTTTCGGCATCATCGCCAAACCCCATGCGCGCGGCCAAGGTCTTCTGGTAATCGAAACGCAGGCGCTCTTCCGGCCGCTGTGCGACCAGGTGCAGGCCGAAACGCAGCCGCGCCAACACCTGGCGTTCGCGCTTCAGCGCGGCGGCCTCGTCCAGGCCCAGATGGCCCAGACCGACCAGCGCATCGATATTGCTGACTCCGAAGGCACGCAGTGCCATCCAGCCCAGGGTATTGAGATCGCGCAGGCCGCCCGGGCCGTCCTTGATGTCTGGCTCCAGATTGTCTGCGGTATCACCGAAGCGCTGGTGGCGGGCAAGCAGCTCTTCGCGCTTGGCCAGGAAGTACTCACGCGGCGGCCATACCAGGCTGGGCGCAATCGCCCGCGCCAGACCGTGCTGGGCGGTTGCGTCCGCAACCAGCGGACGCGCCTCGATCAAGGCCGTCAGCACCGTCTGGTCAGCCGCGGCGTGCACGCACTGCGTTGCCGAGCGCACCGCATGGCTGGCCGGCAAGCCGGCATCCCACAGCAAGGCGAACAGACGTGCCAGTGCGGCTTCGTGGCGTTGCTGCACGTCGGTCTCGGCCAGTACCAGCAGGTCAATGTCCGAGCGCGGGAACAGCTCGCCACGGCCGTAGCCACCGACCGCGAACAGCGCCAAGCCTGCAGTCGCAGGAATGCAGCGCTGCCAGGCTTCAATGATCAGCTGATCGACCGCACGCGCGCGCAGGCCGGGCAGACGCTCGACATTGTCGGTCTGCTCGAAGCGCTTGCCCAGGCGGGCATCGGTGTGGGCAAGTGACTGCCGTGCATCGGCAGCCCATTGCGCGTCACCGGCAGGATCTGCCGGCGTGTCCAGAATCGGGCCCGCCGGCAAAGAGGTCATGCCTGCGCGGATTCCGCCGGAGACAGCGTCAATACCTCAACGCCATCCTCGGTCACCACAATGGTGTGTTCCCACTGCGCCGAGAGCTTGCGGTCCTTGGTCACCACGGTCCAGCCATCGGGCAGCACCTTGGTGTAGCGGGTGCCTTCATTGATCATCGGCTCGATGGTGAAGGTCATGCCCTGCTTGAGCACCAGGCCCTGGCCAGGACGGCCGTAATGCAGCACCTGCGGCTCGTCGTGGTAGACCTTGCCGATACCGTGGCCGCAGTACTCACGCACCACGCTGAAGCGCTCGCCTTCAGCGAATGCCTGGATCGCATGGCCCACATCGCCCAGCGTCGCGCCCGGCTTGACCGCACGGATACCGCGCCACATCGCTTCCTTGGTGGTTTCCACCAGGCGCTTGGCCATCACCGACGGCGTGCCGACGTAATACATGCGGCTGGTATCACCGTGCCAACCATCCTTGATGACGGTCACGTCGATATTGACGATGTCGCCATCCTTGAGCACCTTGGCTTCGCTGGGAATGCCGTGGCAGATGACGTTGTTCACCGAGGTGCACACGGTCTTGGGGAATCCGCGGTAGCCCACATTGGCCGGGATGGTGCCCTGCACGTTGATGATGTGGTCGTTGCAGATGCGATCCAGCTCTTCGGTGGTGACACCGGGCTTGACGTGCGGGGTGATGATGTCGAGCACCTCAGCCGCCAGACGACCGGCGATGCGCATCTTCTCGATTTCTTCGGGGGTTTTCAGTTGGATTGCCATGTGCCGATTATCCCCCATTTGGGTTATTTCGCTAAGTATTTCACATTAATGAACACGGAATCGGGTAGCCCGACCTGCTCCGCCCCGGTGTTCCCTGACCGCGAAGGCCCACGCTCCCGCCCAGCCCCCATACCCATGCGAATCGTCCCAATCGGACATTCGACAAGGCCTTGAACGCCCGCCACGCGTAGCTTATTTCGCGCACGCGCATCACAGAAAATCCCGCATTGGGACATATCTCATACCCCTGACAGCGACCCTGGGAACAGACTCAATCCGCACCTACCGCATACGCCAGACCTGCAAGCTGGCGTGTTCGAGACAAACAGGTGCGTTGTCTCTCATCCAAGGATCAACATGAAGCTCCGCAACGTTCCCCTGCCGGTCTGTATCGCCGCCGTTGTTGCAACCGGTGCCGCCCACGCAGCAACAGACACCACGCAGTTCCAGGTCAAGATCACCATCACCGAGTCCTGTGACGTGCACACTGTAAGCGCGACCGATCTCGACTTTGGCAGCCACGTCCGTTCGACCATCGCCACCCCGATCGACAACCAGGGCACCCTGCAGCTCAACTGCAGCCGCGGCACGCCTTATCAGATCGCACTGGACCCCGGCCTCAATTCCAGCAGTGCAACGGCCGCCGCCGACAACCGCCGCATGATCAGCGCTGACAACAACTTCGTACCCTACGGTCTGTATCGGGATGCGGCCCGTACCCAGTTCTGGGGTCGGGTCGTGGGAACCAACACTTTCGCAGGCACAGGCACCGCCGCGCAGCAGTCGATCCCGGTCTATGGACGGGTACCGGCGACCGATGTGCCGGCAGGTGTCTACGTGGACACCATCACCGCCACTGTCACCTACTGACCAGGCCAGTGATGTGAACGATCGCCACCCGCCCCGCTTTCGGGTGGCGAGCCTGGCACGGCTCGCCACCATCACGCTTGCACTTGTCCTGCTGCCCTGGTTTCACAGCTCCGCGGGCAATCTACAGGTCGCCCCCATCCTGCTTGAATTCAACAACAGCCAAGCCTCACAGACACTCTGGCTGACCAACTCGGGAAACGAACCATTGCGCGCGCAGATCCGTGTGCAGGAATGGCGCCAGGACAACGGACAGGAGTCGTTGCAGCCCTCCGATGCTCTGCTCGCCAGCCCACCCTTGGTCGATATTTCTGCCGGAGACAGCCAGCTGGTACGCCTGCTGCAGGCGCACCCCGGCAGCAAGGACGGGGAGCGCGCGTTCCGGCTCATCGTCGATGAGCTGCCCGGCACCTCCAGCAGCGCCAGCTCCGGCCTGCGCTTTCTGCTGCGCTATTCCATACCCGTCTTTGTGCTGCCAACAGGGGCGACCCCACAACTGGAACGCAGCGGCAAACGCGAACCCACCGACGCCAGCCAGTTGCAGGGCGATTGGTCGGTACGCGACGGCAACGCCACGCTCTCGCTGCACAACCTCGGTACACAGCGCATCCGCATCAGCCAGCTGAGCTGGACATCCCCATCCGCCATGCCGATCGACATCACTCCCGGGCTGCTCGGCTACGTATTGGCCGGCAGGCAGATGCGCTGGACGCTCCCGCTGCCTACAACCTTGCCGGTCAATGGCACCCTCCACGCAACACTCAATGACGATGCCCATTCCCAACCGCTGCCGCAGGTCACTACTGGCCGCTAGCACGGGGCTTGCGATTGCGGCCGCGATTCCGGCAGCGACGCTCGCCGAAGGAACCGGCAGAGAATCACCTGCGCGCGTAGGCGATACCGGCGAATACGAACTGCACCTGCAAGCCAGCATCAATCAGGTAGACACCAGTGGACTGAACCGTTTCGTGGTTCGCCAAGACGCCTTGCTTGCCAGCCCCGCCAGCCTCCGTCTACTGGGGCTCAAACTCTCTGCCGAAGCCAACAGGCAAGCACTGCTGCCACTTGCATCGTTACCCGGCGTCGACGTGCACTATGACGTGCAACTGCAGCGCATCAACCTGCAGGTACAGGTGGACATGCTCGACCGCCCCCCGACCCATGTCGATCTGCGCCGCACCGATCACCTTCGCCCTGATCCCGAACAACGCGCGACCGGCGCCACGCTCAACT
This sequence comes from Stenotrophomonas sp. STEN029, assembly GCF_056760015.1. Taxonomy (NCBI): domain Bacteria; kingdom Pseudomonadati; phylum Pseudomonadota; class Gammaproteobacteria; order Lysobacterales; family Lysobacteraceae; genus Stenotrophomonas; species Stenotrophomonas sp. STEN029. The sequence goes on from NZ_JBRREC010000018.1 coordinate 27,979, forward strand.
ACGATCTATATGGACAGCGAAGCAGCAGTGCCAGCACCCTAAGCAGCTTCAGCGAACTGCGCCTGTTTGGCATTGGCGCCGGCATCTGGAACAACACCCTGGCCCATGCCTTCCATAGCCGCGGCGTGGACCACCACAACCGCACCAGCAGCACACGTCTGGACAGCAACTGGCAACTGGACTTTCCCGAGTCAATGTTCAGCCTGAGTATTGGCGACAGCGTTTCCGCTGCACATGACTGGTCCCGTGCCTTGCGTTTTGGCGGGGTTCGGCTGTCGCGCAACTTCTCTTTGCAGCCGTATCGCATCACCACACCGCCAGCCTCGTTCGCTGGCGAAGCCGCCCTGCCCTCAACGGTGGATCTGTATATCGACGGCATCCGACAATCCAGCCAGCAACTGCCACCGGGACGTTTCCAGTTCGACAGTACACCTTCACTCAATGGTACCGGCCAGGCCAGTCTGGTCATCACCGACATCAATGGACAAAGCCGGACGCTGGATTTTTCACTGTACGGCACACCCGAACTATTGCAGGCCGGACTGAGCGATTGGTCGCTTGAACTGGGTGCGCTCCGCCGCGATTACGGCCTGCGCTCTTTCGCGTATAGCCCCTATCCCTTCGTCAGCGCCAGCCTCCGCCACGGGTTGAGCGACAGTTTGACCCTGCAATGGCATGCCGAAAGCAGCCAGGGCATACATCAAGCAGGACTAGGCGCGGTGATGTTGCTTGGCCGCCGCGGCGGCGTGTTCTCCGGATCACTGGCCGGCAGCCATGCTGGCGCGACCAGCGGACAGCAGCACGGCATCGGTTACCACTGGAGCTCGCGCCAACTCACCCTGTCCGCCAGCAGAACGCGACGCAGTCCAGGTTACCGCGATGTCGCTGCCGTGCATGAGCTGGCAAGCTTGCCCCAGCGCAGCGAACAGGCGTATGCCGGCGTCAGCACACCACTGGGGCAGCTCGGCATCAGCTACATCACACAGCAGCATGCCAAGGTGCCGCACAGTCGCTACATCAGTCTTAACTGGTCACACACGCTGCCCGACAATGGCCAGCTCAATATAAGTTTCAACCGTGATCTAAGCGCGTACCGTGGCAACAACGCGTTCGTCCATTGGTCACGACCGCTGGATCGCCACACCACCCGCGCCGCTTCATTGCGGCATGCCCGCAACGGTGCCCAGCTGTCACTGGAAACCAACCATTCCGCCGCGCATGACCACGCACTCAGCTGGCGGACGCAGCTCAGCGGTGGTGACGGCCAGCGCGGAGCACGTGGAGAAATCGGCCGCCGCGGACACGCCGGCCAATGGACCGCAGGGCTGGAGCATGACAACGCACAACACAGCACTACCCGCGCATATGCCAGCGCCAACGGCGCCCTGGCCTGGCTCGGCGGTCATGTCCACGCACTGCCGCGTATTGATGATGCCTTCGCGCTGGTTTCGACCGCGGGTGTCGCCGATGTACCGGTACACCTGGACAACCGCAGCATCGGCCGCACCAACAAGCGCGGGCAGCTGCTGGTTTCCCAGCTCAGCGCCTGGCAACACAACCAGCTTTCCATCGACCCGCAGCACCTGCCTGCAGACATGCAGTTGGACAGCACCAGCAAGGTCGTGGTGCCGGCAGCACGCAGCGGTGTACTGGTGCCCTTTGCCATGCGCCGCACACTGGCAGTGCACGTCGGCATACGTGACCGCGACGGCCAATGGCTGCCGGTAGGCAGCTGGCTCACCATCGATGCGCCGGACGTGCCAACGGCGGCCAGTCTTGTCGGCCATGAAGGCAAGGTCTATCTGCTTGATCCGCCCGCGCAGGCACGGTTGCTGTTCCGCACCGAGGCCGACGAATGCACCGCCACCTTGCCAGCCCTTCCCACTCGGGAAGGGCGCATCGACCTCGAGGACGTGGTATGCGAATGATGCTGCAGACAAGTCCGGCAGCGCCGCACTGTCTCCGCTGGCAGCTGATTTACTGGATCTGCCGGTTGTTGCCGCTGGTACTCCTGCTGTGCCTGCCGTCACTGCCCGTTCGTGCGGCCCCTTCCTGTTCGATATCGGGCTCCCCCCACCCTCAGCTTCGGTGCGGTTTCAGCCAGCAGCTACCAGGACAGCCAGACGTCCTTGACGCTGAACTGCAACGGCGGCTCTGCCACCTTGTTGACTGCCGCGCAGGTCAGGGTCTGTCTGTTTGTCGGCACCGGTACGGCCGGAGCGGTTGAACCCCGCTTGATGACCAACGGTAGCGGAAGCCTGATGCGCTACGACATCTACGCCGATGCCGCACGCAGTCAGCTGATTGGCCCGCATTCCAGCGGCTACCCGCTTTACAGCATCAGCTTCCGAATCGCCCCCCGAGAAAGTCGAAGCATCAGAATCCCGATCTATGGACGCGTGCCCGCCGGCCAGAACCTGCCCGGCAACCTCCCCTACCGGGATCTGCCATACAACTCGTATGTACGTTACAGCTATGGCTATATACACGCCCCATTGGAGAGCGACTGCCGCGACCGCCTTCCCGGCCATCTCGGTGGTGCCGGTGACATCAGCTTCAACTGGAGCGGCGTATCCGCAAGCGTCCTGCGCAGTTGCCGCATCAGCAACCTGTCCACTATCAATTTCGGCACTACGTCCGGGCTGAGTGCCGCGCGCGCACAGAACACCACCGTCCAACTGAAGTGCACGCCTGATGTGGCATGGCAGGTCAGCCTGAGCGATGGCCTGCATGCACAATCGGGCGCGCGCTTCATGGCTGCGGCCAGCGAACGTGTGGCCTACGAGCTCTACAGTGACTCAACCCACCTCAGCCGCTGGGGAAACAGCCAGACCAGCACCGTCAACGGAGTTGGAAACGGCACGTTGCAGAACCTGACGGTGTACGGCCATGTGCCTGCCCAGCCAAGCGCAGTGCCAGGCACTTACCAGGACACCGTCACCATGACCCTCACCTATTGAGCTCCGTCCAGCAGAAACAGTACAGCCGACACAGCAGGGCCTGCCTCCGGGAAATTCCCAGCGACGCCTCGTCCGGCGCGCGCCTACATCGCGCGGGGTCACCGTTGAGATCAGCCAAAGTGCACAAGCTGTCAGTTGACCGAACTTAGCAAGATCCCCCGTTCAGGCAAAACTGCCAGCGTGAACACGTGCCAGCGCTGCGCTGCCGTGCTTTGCTCTGCGCGCACCCCGAGGCCATGCAGCATGGCCTCGCCGCTGCCCCCAACCGCCGGGAGAATCGACATGCTCACGCGCACGCTATTGATCACCGCAGCCAGCATTGCATTGACGGGAACTGCAGGCCTCACCCAGGCAGCAACCCAGACCGCTCAGTTCCAGGTCCGCATCGTCATTACCGAGTCCTGTGATATCCAGGCCGTCGCCGCCAGCGACATCGACTTTGGCAGCGTGGCCCGCGCCACCGGTACCCCGCTCGACGCCCAGGGCACGCTGGAGGTGAACTGCACCACCGGCACCCCCTATACCATCGGCATGAACCCCGGCGCCAATGCCACCAGCACCACTGCCGCCGCCGACAACCGGCGCATGAGCGACGGCGCCAGCAACTTCGTTGCCTATGGGTTGTACCGCGATGCCGGCCGGCAGAATTTCTGGGGCGAGGTGATCGGCACCGACACCCTGGCCGGGACCGGCACTGCCAGCGCGCAGACGATTCCGGTCTATGGCCGCGTGCCTTCCACCGATGCCCCGGCCGGCAGCTACGGCGACACGGTGATTGCCACGATCACGTATTGAGTCCTTACCAGATGCAGCCCGCCTGCCCACGCGTCCGCAGCACCGCTCCGCGCCCTTTGCACCGGGCGCGCTGGGGCCTGTTGCTGTTGGCCCCACTAGCAAGCGCCGGCAATCTGCAGGTTGCACCGATCCTGCTGGAGTTCGGTGAAGGTGTGCAGGCGCAGGCACTGTGGCTGGAGAACAGCGGCGATCAGCCATTGCATGCGCAGGTGCGCGTACAGCGCTGGACCCAAAGCAATTCGGCTGACGTGCTCGAGCCATCGCAGATACTGCTGGCGCGCCCTGCCATCGTCCAGATTGGCCCCGGCCAACGGCAGCTGGTACGCGTGCTGCGGCCCGCCCCTTTGTCCGCGGGCGATACGCAGGAGCAAGCCTATCGCCTGCTGGTGGATGAGCTGCCCGCCACCCACGTCAAGCCCAACCAGGGCTTGAATTTCCTGCTGCGCTACTCGATTCCGGCGTTCGTGCTACCCGCCGGTGCCAACCCGCGCGAACCAGGAAGCAAAGCCGCTGCCGACACAAGCGGACTGCACGCCCGCTGGCAGCTAGACCCGGGCCGGCTGACCCTGACCGTACACAACACGGGCGCACAGCGCGTGCGCCTGAGCCAGTTGCGCTGGCTGCCCGAGAACGGCCCACCGATTGAACTGACACCCGGCCTGCTCGGTTATGTACTGGCAGGCCAACACATGCAGTGGACGCTGCCGCTGCCACGCCCCTTCCCCCTCACCGGCACTTTGCAGGCCAGGCTGAACGATGCCGCCATCCCGCAGCCGCTGCGCCCTGCTGACCTTTGATCTGGCAATGCTCATGGCGAGTAGCTCCTCCCTGTCTGCCGCGCCTCCTGCCCGCCCGGATACGGCGCTCGTCGGCATTGGCGAACAGCTGCCACAGGAGCTGTATCTGGAAGTCCGGATCAACCAGGGCAGCAGCACCCAGCTGGCACGCTTCATCATTGCCGGACAACAGCTGTCCGCCAGCGCGGCGACATTGCGGGAACTGGGCCTGCGCCTGCCGGCGGGCGTGGAGCCCGACCAGCAATCGGTTGATCTTGCCCAACTGCCTGATATACGGATCAGTTACGACGCCCGCAACCAGCGCCTCGCACTGCAGCTACCACTGGCCGGACTGAATCGGCCAGTCACTCGACTGCGTCCGGCGACGCCTCCCAGCGTGCTCTCTGCAAGCGTCAGCAGCCCCGGCCTCCTGCTCAACTACGACCTGCATGCACAACAGCAACGCGGATTCCGCAGCGCCAGCAGCTTCAGCGAGCTACGCCTGTTCGGCGTCGGGGCAGGCATCTGGTCAACCACACAGAACACCAGCCTGGACGCTGCTGACCGAGGCCACCGGCAGCACCGCAACATCCGCCTGGACAGCCGCTGGCAACTCGACCTGCCCGGCCCGATGCTCACCCTGGGCATTGGCGACACCCTGACCGGCGCGCTGGAATGGTCGCGCGCCGTCCGCATCGCCGGCGTACACCTGTCACGCGATTTCTCCCTGCAACCCTACCGGGTGACCACACCATTGGCGTCATTCACCGGCGATGCCCTGCTGCCATCCACGGTCGACCTGTACATCAATGGCATCCGCCAGGCCAGCCGCAACGTGCAACCAGGGCGATTCCAACTGGATGCCGTCCCCACGCTCAACGGCAGTGGCCAGGCGCAGCTGCTGGTGACCGATATCAATGGGCAGCAGCGGATGCTGGAGTTTGCGCTGTACGGCACGCCCAGCCTGCTGCAGGCAGGCCTGAGCGACTGGTCACTGGATCTGGGCGTGTTGCGCGAGGATTACGGGCTGCGTTCCTTCGCTTACGGTGACAGGCCGATGGCCAGTGCCAGCCTGCGCCACGGCGTGCACCAGCACCTGACCATCGAAGCGCATACCGAGCTCAGCACGGACCTGCAGCTGGCCGGCATGGGTGCGGTGGCCCTGCTGGGCGAGCGCGGTGGGGTAGTGAACGCCTCCTTCAGCAGCAGTCGCGCCGGCAACATGCGCGGACATCAACATGCGCTGGGTTATCAATGGAGCGCGCACGGATTCAGCGTCTCGGCCCGCACCCAGCGCAGCAGCAGCGACTTCCGCGATGCCCCTGCGTTTCTTGCCAATGCACTCCCGCCCCGCCGTACCGATCAATTTTTCGTGGGCCTGGGCAATGTCCACAGCGGCCAGTTCAGCCTCAGCTACATCTCCCAGCATTACCCCGGCAGCCTCCCCACCCGCCTGACCGGGTTGGGCTGGTCACGCAACCTGCACGGCAATGCCTGGCTCAGCGTGCAGCTCCAGCACGACCTCGACAACCGGCGCACGGACAGCGCCAACCTGTATCTCTCCCTGCCACTGGGGCGACTTACCCAGCTCAGCAGCGCAGTACGCCACGGCAGCTACGGCAACGCGCTTGCCCTGCAGGCAGGTCGCAGTGTGCCGGCGGATGCGGGCGGCTGGGGCTGGCGCGCGCAGGCAAGCCTGGGCACACGCCGCAGCGCCAACGCCGAACTGAGCCATCTGGGCGATGCCGGCCAGTGGCGTATCGGCATGGACTACGAACCCGACGCCGGTACCAACGGGTACGCCGATGCCAATGGCAGCATCGTGTGGTTCGGCCGCAGCATACGTGCACTGCGCCAGGTTGACGACGCGTTTGCCCTGGTGTCGACCAATGGCGTGGCGCAGGTCCCGGTACGACTGGAAAACCGCTTGATCGGCAGCACCGATGCACAAGGGCAGCTGCTGGTTGCACCGCTGCGCGCGTGGCAACGCAACCTGATCAGCATCGACACCCTTGGCTTGCCAATGGATTTGTCGCTGGATGCCCCGCAGCAGCTTGTGGTGCCTGCATCGGGCAGCGGTGCAAGCGTGGTTTTCAAGCTGCAACCAAGCCGCCCGCTGCGCCTGCAGGTCCGCGGCGCGGATGGGAAATGGCTGGGCGTCGGCAGCACGATCGCAGTCGAACTGGCAGGCCAGATCGTCGCAACCACCGTCACCGGCCATGACGGTGAGGTGTATCTGCAGGATCCGCCTGCCGACGCGGTACTGCGCATCCCGGTGGACGACAGCCACGACTGTGTGATTCCCCTGCCCACCATCGTGCAAGGCAGCGATCCACCCGGCATCACGACACTGCAGTGCCAACCATGATCGACACTGCCAAGCCATCGCCGCGAAAACTGCGCATCGCGACCCTGCATATCCTGCTGCTGGCGTTGGCAGGGCTCCCGTTCTTCGCGTGGGCACAAAGCTGCCAGGTGATCCGCAGCCCGAACATCGACTTCGGCGAAATCCGCGGCACGGCCACTACCGACACAGCGGCCACTGTCGTCGTCAGCTGCCAGGGCCTGGCACCGTTCGGCAACCAGATCACCGCCTGCATCTTCCCTGGCGAAGGCGTTCCCGGCGGCGTGGCACCCCGCCGCATGACAAATGACGCAGGCGCCCTGATGAACTACGACCTCTATGCGAACCCGGCGCAGACACAACTGCTAGGCGCATTTGGCGGCAGCCAGCCCGTTTATGCGATCTCGATCCAGGCAGGCGCCCTGGGTCCACAACAGATCCCGTTCAACATCTATGCCCGCGTCCCGGGTGGGCAGACATTGCCAGCAGCCTACCGATACGAGGGCAACCCAGGCACCTCCATCCTCCGTTACAGCTATGGCCCACCACTACTCGCGCCACCAACCGCGGAGAACTGCCGCGATGGCACCTTTCCCTTGTTGGGTGGTGCTGGTCAATCGCAGTTCCTTTTTGGCACGGTCAGCGCGCAAGTGCCCAGCGCCTGCCTGATCACCATCGCCACCGACCTGGACTTCGGCAGCGCCAGCCGCCTCGACGCCCCCCGCGACCAGAGCTCGCTGATCCGCCTGCGCTGCGCTACCGGCACGGCATGGACCATGACCCTGAGCAACGGCAACAACCCTGCCAATGGGCAGCGCAGGATGGCTTCAAATGGCAACTTCCTGCCCTACGAGCTCTACCTCGACCCGGCACTGCTCATTCCCTGGGGCGACTCGGAGGCGACCGGCGCCAGTGATGTGGGTGAAAACGAAGATGTAGCCTTCCCCGTCTATGGCAGGGTGTTCCCACAGCCGGCCCCCATTCCAGGCAGCTACAGCGACACGATCACGGTCACGCTTACCTATTAGTCCAGCCCCCCTCGCCGACCCGGCAAATTGCGCGCAGCCCAGCCAGGGGCTATACTTCCCCCGCTTTTTCGGGCGCATGCCCGTTGGAGCGCGCTGACACCGGGCGTCAACCGGTGAATCCTCACCTGTCGCCCCCATCCGTGCCGGGGTGCCCTGTTCGTCAGGGTTCGGCCACGGAGGCGCCAGGGAAGCCCAACCCCGGAACTGTTTGCGCGCTCGACATGAAAGCCGCGCATCGCAGCACGACCCCAACAAACCGGGCGCGCGCGGTGTCAGTTCCACCATCAGGAGTTTTGCAATGCCCCAGATCACCATGCGTCAGATGTTGGAAGCCGGCGTCCACTTCGGCCACCAGACCCGTTACTGGAACCCGAAGATGGGCCAGTACATCTTTGGCGCCCGCGGCAAGATCCACATCATCAACCTGGAAAAGACCGTCCCGCTGTTCAACGATGCGATGAACTTCATCTCCTCGGTTGCCCAGAAGCGCGGCACCATCCTGTTCCTGGGCACCAAGCGCAGCGCACGCGAATCCATCAAGGAAGAAGCAGAGCGTTGCGGCATGCCGTTCATGAACCAGCGTTGGCTGGGCGGCACCCTGACCAACTTCGCCACCGTGAAGAAGTCGGTTGCCCGCCTGAAGGAACTGGAAGCCGGTGAAACCGACGGCAGCTTCGACAAGCTGGTCAAGCACGAAGTGCTGGGCCTGCGCCGTGAGCGCGACAAGCTGGAAGCCTCGCTGGGCGGCATCAAGGAAATGAACCGCCTGCCCGACGCCATCTTCGTCATCGACATCGGTCACGAAGACATCGCCATCAAGGAAGCCAAGAAGCTCGGCATCCCGGTGATCGCCGTGGTTGACACCAACTACAACCCGGAACTGGTTGATTACGCCATCCCGGGCAACGACGACGCCATCCGTGCCGTGCAGCTGTACGCTCGCGCCGCTGCCGACGCCGTGCTGGAAGGCAAGGCTGCTGCTCCGAACGCCGCCACCGTGCGCGAAGAAGAGTTCAGCGAAGCCGCTGCTGGCGAAGAAGCCAAGCCGGCCCGCCGCGCTCCGGCCAAGAAGGCTGGTGCCAAGAAGGGCGACGAGGCTTCGGCCTGATCCCCCTGGCGGGTGCCGCTGCTGCACCCGCTCCCCTGTGCTGCCGCCCCAGGCGCCGATCGCTGACAGGGCTGCGTAACAACGGCCGGCCATCATGGCCGGCCTACCCCTTTCTATTGATGAGGTAATTCCATGGAAATCACTGCTTCCCTGGTCAAGGAACTGCGCGAGCGCACCGGCGCCGGCATGATGGAGTGCAAGAAGGCTCTGTCCGAGACCAACGGCGACATCGACGCAGCGGCGGAAGCCCTGCGCAAGTCCGGCGCTGCCAAGGCCGACAAGAAGGCCGACCGCGTCACCGCTGAAGGCCGCGTGGGCGTCGCCAGCAACGGCGGCAACGCCGTCCTGGTCGAAGTGAACTCGGAAACCGACTTCGTTGCCAACGACGTCAACTTCAAGGCATTCGTCGATGCCGTTGCCGCTGCCGCCCTGGCATCCGGCGTCGCCGACGTTGAAGCCCTGAAGTCGGTCAAGCTGGCCAGCGGCGAAACCGTCGAAGAGACCCGCGCCATCGCGATCCAGAAGCTGGGTGAAAACATCCAGATCCGTCGCCTGGTCAAGATCAGCGGCGACAACACCGTTGGCACCTACGTGCACAGCAACGGCAAGATCGGCGTGCTGGTCGAGCTGGCCGGCGGCAACGCCGAGCTGGCTTCGGGCCTGGCAATGCACGTGGCCGCGATGAACCCGCCGCACAACAAGGCAGCCGACGTTCCGGCCGACTTCGTTGCAAAGGAAAAGGAAATCGAGCTGGCCAAGATGACCGACAAGGACAAGGCCAAGCCGGCTGACATCCTGGAGAAGATCATCAGCGGCAAGATCAACAAGATCATCAGCGAAGTAACCCTGTACGGCCAGAGCTATGTGCTGGACAGCGACAAGACCGTCGAGCAGGCCGTCAAGGCCGCTGGCGGCGACGTCGTCGGCTTCCAGCGCCTGGCTGTCGGCGAAGGCATCGAGAAGGTGGTGGAAGACTACGCCGCCGAAGTTGCCAAGGCGATGCAGGTCTAAGCACCCGCCGCCTGCAGCCCCTGAAAAAGCCGCGGTTTTCCGCGGCTTTTTCTTTGCCGCAAGCCGCCCGCAACGGCACACTCCCGGCACTGGGTTGCAATCCCCGTCTTTGCTTAAGGCATCCTGTATGCTTGCAGTACTGCCGACTGCTTCTTTGACATGTCCCCCGAGCTCACCGCAGCCCTGTCCCTCTGCCGCAACCTGCCCTCGCCACCGGCCATTGCTGTCCGTTTGATCGAGCTTGCGCAGGATCCGGAGACCGACATCGCCAGCGCCGCCGACGTGATAGCACTGGATATGGGCTTGAGCGCACGCATGATGCGCATCGCCAATTCGCCGCTGTACGCAAGTCGCCGCCGCATTGAAAACCTGGGCCAGGCATTGACCATGCTGGGCCTCAACGCCACCTTGCAGCTGGCGCTGGGTTTCAGCCTGTCACGCGCACTGCGCGAGGACGAAGATCACGCCCAGCTGCTGCAGGCGGTCTGGCGGCGCAGCATCCTCAGCGCCCTGGCCGCCCGCTACCTAGGACTGGCCCGCAACGTGCGCCGCGTCGAAGAACTGATGCTGGCCGGCCTGCTGCAGGACATCGGCATCCTTGCCCTGTTGCAGCTGCGCGGCGACAACTACCCCAGCCTGCTTGCCGGTGCCAGCAGCAATGAGGAACTGCTCGCCCACGAACGCACCATATTCGAGTGCAGCCACGCCGACGTCGGTGCCGAGCTGTGCGAGCAATGGGGCCTGCCGCCCTACCTGGTCGACGCCATCAGGCACAGCGAAGCGCCTGCCGAACCAACCGACCTGTTCGGCCGCTGCGTTGCCCTGTCAGGCAGCATTGCGGAGATCTGGCTGAGCAAGGACACCGACCAGGCCCGCGACACCGCCCTGCGCCTGGTGCATGCACAGCTGGAAATGGACAGCAGCCAGTTCGAACTGGTGCTGCAACAGGTCAGCCAGATGCTGCCGGAGATCAGCGCATTGTTCGACGTGCCGGTACCGTCACCCGCGCGCATCACCTACCTGCTCGATCACGCCGCCGAATTGATGGCCCTGCGCAACCTGCGCGAGCTGCAGGACGCTGGCGCCGCCAAGCGACGCGCCGATGATTTCGAGCAGCAGGCACGCCGCCTGACCGAACAGGCGCACCTGGACGCACTCACCGGCCTGTTGAACCGGCGCCAGCTGGAAGTGGTGCTGGCACAGGAATTCGACCGCGCCGGTCGCGCCGATCGACCACTGTCGGTAGCCTTCATCGACCTGGACGACTTCAAGAAGATCAACGACCAGCACGGCCACCTGGTCGGCGACCAGGTCTTGCAGGCGTTCGCCAGCCAGCTGCAGGGCCAGCTGCGCGGTAGCGATACCGTTGCCCGCTTCGGCGGCGAGGAGTTCGTCGTGCTGTTCCCCGGCACCAACGAGCAGACCGCGCTGGAAGTGATACGCCGCGTGCTTGGCGCCATCACCCAGACCCCGATCGTCACCGTGGCCGACATGCCACTGCATGTCACCTTCTCGGCCGGCGTCGCCACCCATGGTGCATATGAGCGATTCACCGACATGCGCGACCTGCTCAAGGCCGCCGATGACGTGCTGTATCGCTCCAAGAACCTTGGCCGCAACCGGGTCATCGCCCGCGCACCGGATCCCCACCCCACCGCCTGCTGAACCAGATTCCGATTGACCCGGGTTTTGTCGCTGCATTGCAACAATAGATGTCACCTGAAACTGCGGCATCCGTTAGAATCCCCCGCGTTTTCCAGCCATCTGAGGTCACCATGTCCAAGCTCGCCTACCGCCGCATCCTGTTGAAACTTTCCGGGGAGGCGCTGATGGGGGACGAGGACTACGGCATCGACCCCAAGGTCATCAACCGCCTTGCCCACGAAGTCATCGAGGCCCAGAACGCCGGCGTGGAAATCGCACTGGTGGTTGGCGGCGGCAACATCTTCCGCGGTGCCGGCCTGGCTGCAGGCGGCATGGACCGCGTCACCGGCGACCACATGGGCATGCTGGCGACCGTCATCAACGCACTCGCCATGCAGGACGCGCTTGAAAAAGCCGGTGGCAAGGCCCGCGTGATGAGCGCGATCAAGATCAACGACGTGTGCGAGGACTACATCCGCCGCCGCGCCATCCGCCACCTGGAAAAGGGCCGCCTGGTGATCTTCGCCGCCGGCACCGGCAACCCCTTCTTCACCACCGATTCGGGCGCCGCACTGCGTGCCATCGAGATCGGCGCCGACCTGCTGCTCAAGGCCACCAAGGTCGACGGCGTCTATGACAAGGACCCGAACAAGCATGCCGATGCGGTCCGCTATGACAGCCTGAGCTACGACCAGGTCATCAACCAGGGCCTGGAAGTCATGGACACGGCTGCCTTTGCGCTGGCCCGTGACAGCGACCTGCCGCTGCGCGTTTTCGACATGAGCCAGCCCGGCGAACTGCTGAAAATCCTGCACGGCGAGCCCATCGGCACCCTGGTGCATGGCCGCGACGCACACTAACCGACGCTGCCGGCGCGGTGGGCAGGGGTAATCGCCTATAATCGGCCGGTTCTAGAAACATCCAGGATTCGGCCGATGATCAACGATATCAAGCAAGATGCGCAGGCGCGCATGACCAAGAGCATCGAAGCTCTGCGCCATACCCTCACCACCATCCGCACCGGTCGCGCTTCGCCGACCCTGCTGGACGGCATCAAGGTCAAGGCTTACGGCACCGACACCCCCTTGAATCAGGTGGCCAGCATCAGCGTGTCCGAAGGACGTTCGCTGGTGATCACCCTGTTCGACAAGAACATGATCAAGGACGTGGAAAAGGCCATCTATGCCTCCGACATCGGCATCACTCCCACCACCATGGGCACGGTGATCCGCCTGAACCTGCCGCCGCTCACCGAAGAGCGCCGCAAGGAACTGGCCAAGTCGGTGAGCAAGGAAGGCGAAGAAACCAAGATCGCCATCCGCAACATCCGCCGTGACGCCAACCAGGAAGTGGCCAAGCTGCTCAAGGACAAGGCGATCACCGAGGATGACGACCGTCGCAGCCAGGACGACATCCAGAAGCTGACCGACAAGGCGATCAAGGACGTCGACGAAGTGGTCAAGCTCAAAGAACAGGAACTGATGGCGGTCTGAGGCGTGTCCTCCGTCCTGCACGACGACACCGCGGCCCCGGCATTGCCGGGGCATATTGCCATCATCATGGATGGCAATGGCCGTTGGGCGCAGCAACGCCGGCGGCCGCGCATGATCGGCCACCGCGCCGGTGCGCGCGCGGTCAACCGCAGCATCGACTTCTGCCTCGAGCGCGGCATTGGCGCACTCACCCTGTTTGCGTTTTCCAGTGAAAACTGGGGCCGCCCGCAGGAAGAAGTCGACTCGCTGATGAAGCTGTTCCTCGGCGCACTGGACCGCGAAGTGGATGAACTCCACCGCCGTGGCGTGCGCGTGCGCTTCATCGGTGACCGCAGCCGATTTGCCGGCAGCATCGTCCAGCGCATGGACAAGGCCGAGCAACGCACGATCGGCAATACCGCGATGACCCTGAGCATCGCCGCCAGCTATGGTGGTCGCCAGGACATCGCGCAGGCTGCGCGCACCCTGGCCGAACAGGTCGCCGCCGGCACCCTGCGCCCCGAGCAGATCGACGAGCAGGCCCTCGGCCAGCACGTGGCATTGGCCGACATGGCGCCGCCGGACCTGTTCATCCGCACCGGTGGCGACACCCGCATCAGCAACTTCCTGTTGTGGCAGCTGGCCTACAGCGAACTATGGTTCACTGACGTGCTGTGGCCGGATGTCGATGCGGCCGTCCTTCAACTGGCACTGGATGACTATGCAAGGCGTGAGCGCCGCTTTGGTCTGACCAGCGCCCAGATTGCCGCCGCTGCGGCAGCGAGCGCACATTCATGACAAAGACCCGCGTGATTGCTGCGCTGATCATGGCCCCGGTGGCGATCTGCGCAATCCTGTTCCTGCCCAGCCAATGGCTGGCCGCCGCAGCCGCCCTGGTGTTCCTGATCGGCCTGTGGGAATGGCTCAAGCTCACCGGCGTGGTTGGCCTGCCACGCACCGTGCTGGTGGCGCTGAACCTGCTGCTGATGGTGCTGCTGGTCTGGGCCTCGGACGGCAGCATGGTGCTGTTCCAACTGGCAGCGCTGGTCGGCGTCGGCTTCTGGCTGCTGGCCTTGCTGTGGCTGCGTTTCTTCGATTTTGGCGCGCATGACGAAAGCAGCGCACGCATGCTCAAGCTCGCCGCCAGCAGCCTGGCGATCATCCCGGCCTGGGCCTCGCTGGTCCTGATCCACGCTGGCAGCAATGGTCACCTGTGGCTGTTGACCGCATTGACCCTGGTCTGGGCAGCCGATTCCGGCGCGTATTTCGCCGGCCGCACCTTTGGCAAGCACAAGCTGGCCCCGCGCATCAGCCCCAACAAGACCATTGAAGGACTGCTTGGCGGACTGGTCGCCGGTCTGGTTACCGCTGGCGTATTCGGCTGGCTTGCCGGCGTGCAGGCCCCGCAGTTCGGCTGGCTGATGCTGGTCACCGCGGTGGCAGTGCTGGCTTCGGTGCTGGGCGACCTGTTTGAAAGCCTGCTCAAGCGCCACGCCGGTGCCAAGGACTCGGGCCACATCATTCCCGGCCATGGCGGCGTGCTGGACCGCATCGACGGCGTGCTCGCCGCGCTGCCGGTATTCGCGCTGGGCAAGGAAATCTTCGGTTTCTAAGCATGTCCACCTCTTCAATACGTCAGGTCGCCATCCTTGGCGCCACCGGCTCCATCGGCACCTCGGCGCTGGATGTGATGGCCCGCCACCCGCAGCAGATGCGCGCCAGCGTGCTGGTAGCGGGCAGCAATGTGGATGCGCTGATAACGTTGTGCCGTCAGCACCGTCCGGATCACGCCGCGATTGCCGACCCGGTGCTGTTCGCGCGCCTGCGTGACGGCCTGAAGGACGCCGGACTGACGACCGAAGCACATGCCGGCCATCAAGCCATCGACGCACTGGCCGCCAGCGACTGCTGCGACACCGTTGTGGCCGCCATTGTTGGTGCCGCCGGCCTGTCCTCCACGCTCGCCGCCGCCCGCGCCGGCAAGCGCCTGCTGCTGGCCAACAAGGAATCACTGGTACTGGCCGGCGAGCTGCTGACCCGCGAGGCCGCCAACGCCGGCGCCGAGATCATTCCGATCGACAGCGAGCACAACGCCATCTTCCAATGCCTGCGCTCGCGCGACGCGCGATTGGAAGCCGGCGTCCGCCGCATCATTCTGACCGCGTCCGGCGGCCCGTTCCGGGGACGCAGCCGCGCCGAGTTGGAAAAGGTAACCGTGGCACAGGCCGTTGCCCACCCAAAGTGGTCGATGGGCCCGAAGATATCGGTCGATTCGGCGACGTTGATGAACAAAGGCCTGGAAGTCATCGAGGCTCACCACCTGTTCAACGTGCCCGGTTCGCGCATCGACGTGCTGGTGCACCCGCAGAGCCTGGTGCACTCGCTGGTCGAATTCATCGACGGCTCAACCCTTGCCCAGCTTGGCTTGCCGGACATGCGCACCACCCTGGCCGTCGGCCTGGGCTGGCCGCAGCGGATCGAGTCGGGCGTCGGCGGGCTGGACCTGCTGACCCAGGGCCGGCTGGATTTCGAGGCGCCAGACATGGATGCCTTCCCCTGCCTGCGCCTGGCCTGGCAGGCGATGGAGACCGGTGGCAGCGCCCCGGCAATCCTGAATGCCGCCAACGAAGTCGCCGTTTCAGCGTTTCTTCAGGGGCGCATAGGCTTCCTGTCGATCCCGGCACTGGTGGAACACACGCTATCTACCCTGCCCTACGTGGCGGCCGATACACTGGACGCCCTGTTGGCAGCTGATACCCAGGCCCGCCATATCACCGAATCCGCCATTGCCCGCCTGCCGAATGTCTGATCCCACCCTACAACCGAGCTGTGCCCATGGCTGATTTCCTGGGGTCTGTGTGGTGGATGATCGTCAGCCTCGGCGTGCTGGTGACGTTTCATGAATTCGGCCATTACTGGGTAGCCCGCCGCTGCGGGGTAAAGGTCCTGCGCTTCTCGGTCGGCTTCGGCAAGCCGCTGTGGAGCCGCCGCAACCGCAACGGTACCGAATTCGCCATCGCCGCCATCCCGCTGGGTGGCTATGTGAAGATGCTGGACGAGCGCGAGGTCGAGGTCCCGGCCGGTGAACGCGCCGTCGCCTTCAATAACAAGACCGTCTGGCAGCGCATCGCCATTGTCGCCGCCGGCCCGGCAGCCAACCTGATCCTGTGCATCGCCCTGCTGTGGGCGATGTTCGTGATCGGCCGTCAGGACTATTCGGCCACCATCGGCCGCACCACCGGCATGGCCGCACAGGCCGGCTTTGTCGCCGGCGACCGCATCCTTGCCGTCGAAGACCGCGGCGTCGACACCTGGGCCGAGGCCAGCATGGCCTTCACCACCGCTGCCATGGACCGCCAGGATGCGCACGTGCGCGTCCGCGACAGCCTCGACAACGAACGCACCCGGGTGCTGCCGCTGTCGCAGCTGCCCGCTGGGTTTGATGAACGACAGGTACCGACGCAGGCCGGCTTCATCTGGCAGTTCTGGCTGCAACCAGCGCGGGTTGACTCGGTTTCCGTCGATTCGGCCGCCGCCGGTTTGCTGCAGACCGGCGACCTGATCCTGGCCGTGGACGGCCAGCGCGTGGACAGCGCCGACCAGGTCACCCCGCTGATCCAGCAACTCGGCCAGCGCGGCGGCCCGGGCATGGTCGAGGTCGAGCGCAATGGCGAGCGACTGGCGCTGGAGCTGACCCCGCAGGCCGGCCAAGGCCCGGACGGCAAGCCACGCTGGCTTATCGGGGTTGGCTTTGCCACCAACCAGGCCCCCGCCTACGACGCCCGCCAGCAGTACGGCGTGTTTGCCGCGCTGCCGGCTGCCGTGCGCGAAACCGGCAAATTGGCGACAGATTCGCTGGGTATGATGCGGCGCATGCTCACTGGCCACGCCTCGGTAAAGAACATTTCCGGCCCGATCACCATCGCCCGCGTCGCCAATGCCTCGGCTGAACGCGGGGTGGATTGGTTCCTGTATTTCCTGGCTTTGCTGTCGCTGAGCCTGTGCATCATCAATCTGCTGCCCATCCCCATCTTGGACGGCGGGCACCTGCTGTATTACCTTATCGAGTTGGTCAAGGGCAGCCCGCTTAGCGAGCGCGCCATGGCTGCCGGCCAATACATCGGTCTGGCGCTGTTGGCGGGGTTGATGGGACTGGCGTTCTACAACGACATCCTCAGCCTGGTCCCGCGATGAACTTTTTCCCGTTGTCGTCGTCTTACGCCGGCACCCACGCATTATCGAAATCGACTCCAACCGGACGTGATATGACGCGACTTCCCAATCGCCGCTTGCTGGCCCTCGCACTTGCCGCTGGTCTGGCCCTGCCTGTGCTCGCACAGGCAGCCGAGCCCTTTACCGCCAGCGACATCCGCGTGGACGGCCTGCAGCGCATTTCCTCCGGCACCGTGTTCACCTACCTGCCGGTGGAACGCGGTGACGTGGTTGACGATGCCAAGACCGGCGACACCATCCGCGCCCTGTACAAGACCGGCTTCTTCGAGGACGTGCAGCTGGACCGTCAGGGCGACATCCTGGTCGTCACCGTCAAGGAGCGCCCGGCGATCAACAAGTTGACCGTCACCGGCAACAAGGACATCAAGAGCGAGCAGCTGCTCAAGGGCCTGAGCGACATCGGCCTGAGCGAAGGCGGCACCTTTGACCGCCTGAGCCTGGACCGCGTGACCCAGGAACTGCGCCGGCAGTACAACGACCGCGGCAAATACAACGTGGAAATCACCCCGACGGTGAGCCCGCTGGACCGCAACCGCGTCGACGTTGCCATTGCCGTCAAGGAAGGCAAGGCGGCCAAGATCCGCCACGTCAACCTGATCGGTACCGAAAAGTTCCCGGCCGAAGACATCATGGACATCTGGGAGTCCAAGGAGCACAACTGGGCCTCGTGGTACCGCCGCGATGACCAGTACTCCAAGGAAAAGCTGTCCGGCGATCTGGAAAAGCTCAATTCCTGGTACCTGGACCGTGGCTATGTCGACTTCAGCATCGACTCCACCCAGGTCTCGATCAGCCCGGACAAGCGCGACATGTTCATCACCGCCGGCGTGACCGAGGGTGAGCAGTACAAGATTTCCGAGATCAAGGTCACCGGCGACACCATCCTGCCGCAGGAAGACGTCGAGAAGATGGTCATCCAGAAGAGCGGCGATACGTTCTCGCGCGCCCTGCTGGAGTTCAGCGCCGACGGCATCACCAACAGCCTGTCCAACGTTGGCTATGCCTTCGCCAAGGTCAACCCGATCCCGACCAGCAACCGCGCCGACCGTACCGTGGCGGTGAACATGCAGGTGGTGCCGGGCCCGCGCGTGGCCGTGCGTCGCATCGTGTTCAAGGGCAACGCGCGTACCAGCGACGAAGTCCTGCGCCGCGAAATGCGCCAGTTCGAGAACAGCTGGTATTCGCAGGCCGCGATCGACCGCTCCAAGATCCGCCTGCAGCGCCTGGGCTACTTCGAGTCGGTCGATGTCGAGACGCAGCCGGTCACCGGCAGCAATGACCAGGTCGACGTGGTCTACAACGTCAAGGAAACCACTTCGGGCAGCTTCGTGTTCGGCCTGGGGTATTCGCAGTCCTACGGCATGACCACCTCGGTACAGCTGTCACAGAACAACTTCCTCGGTGGCGGTAACCGCGTGTCGGTCGAGGCTTCGCGCAGCAGCTACCTGCAGCGTTATGGCTTCAGCTACACCAACCCCTACTTCACCGATGACGGCGTCTCGCTGGGCTACAACCTGTCCTGGCGTGAGCTCGACTACTCCGACTTCAACACCGCGCAGTACAACAGCACCAATGGTTCGGCGCAGGTGGTGTTCGGTATTCCGATCACCGAGAACGATGCGTTCTCGCTGATGTTCGGCATCGACAGCAACCAGATCACCACCTATCAGGGCTACACCCCGAAGGCGATCATCGATTACATCGATGCGGTCGGTACGCGCACCTTCCATTCCTGGCGTTCGGAGCTGGGCTGGGCACGCGACACCCGCAACGACTACTTCATGCCGACCCGCGGCACCTACCAGCGCCTCGGCCTGGAAGCCACGTTGCCGGGTTCGACCGTGGAGTACTACAAGCTCAGCTACCAGTTCTCCAAGTACTGGCCGATCATCCCGTCGCTGGTGATCAACACCCGTCTGGAACTGGGCTACGGCGACTCCTACGGCAAGGACAAGGTCCGCGATATCTGCTGGAACGATATCCCGGCCACGCCTGGCACGCCGGCCACCGGCACTACTCCTGCGGTACCAGGCACCGCAGCCACCACCCAGGTCGTTGACTGCGCCACCAATCCCACCGCCAACCACCGCCAGGTCAAGGCGAGCGGCCTGCCGTTCTTCGAGAACTTCTACGCCGGCGGCACCAACTCGGTGCGCGGCTTCGAAGACAACACCCTGGGTCCGCGCTCGGAAATCATCGGCGGCTACTACAACGGCCAGCCGCTGGGTGGCTCGGTGAAGACGGTCGGCTCGATCGAAGCCTATTTCCCGAAGCTGTTCGACAGCCCGTCAGCGCGCGTCTCGGCGTTCATCGACTTCGGCAACGTCTACAACGGCACCAGCAACTTCAAGGCCAATGAGCTTCGTGCATCGGCCGGTCTGGCCCTGCTGTGGCGTGCACCGGTCGGCCCGATCTCGATCAGCTACGCCATCCCGTTGAAGAAGGAAGACGGTGATGAGATCGAGCGCCTGCAGTTCACCTTTGGTGGTCAGTTCTAAATAGAACTGACCCGCTGACCCGGGGTGAAGCCCCGGGGACCGAAGGTTATGCCGCAGGCATAA
Organism: Stenotrophomonas sp. STEN029; assembly: GCF_056760015.1. Lineage (NCBI taxonomy): Bacteria > Pseudomonadati > Pseudomonadota > Gammaproteobacteria > Lysobacterales > Lysobacteraceae > Stenotrophomonas > Stenotrophomonas sp. STEN029. Next base: position 47,911 of record NZ_JBRREC010000018.1, read on the forward strand.
CCTTCGGGCGCGCTTCGGTCTACCGAATCCCCGCGCCTGTCGGCGCGCCCCCTTTACCAAAGGGGGCTCTCCACCAGAATTACCGCATCAAACTGCCCCGGGAAGAAACACAGTCCCGGGGTTTGCTTTTATGGGGACAGTACCTGCGCTCGCCGCAACCAGACATTCCCATCAAAGCCATGCTGCCCCTTCTGCCCCACATCCGGCCTCCCGCCCACCCCGCTGCCCTTGCCCTGCAAGAGTGATAACGTCCGTTCGCATGACCGCCATCGGCGCACACGGTAAACTTGCTGCGTGAATACTCCTACCTATACCGCTCAGGAACTTGCCGACCGTTTCGGCCTGCAGGTGCACGGTGACCCATCGGTCGCCATCCACGGCGTTGCCACGCTGGCCCATGCCGGGCCCGGGCAGCTGACCTTCCTGGCCAATCCGCGTTACCGGGCACAGCTCGCCTACAGCAAGGCGTCGATCGTGCTGCTGCGCGCCGACGACGCCGAGGCCGCACCGGGCACCGCCCTGGTTGCCAAGGACCCGTACACCACCTTCGCCAAGATCGGTGCGCTGTTCGAGACCGTGCCGGTGCGCGAACCTGGCATCCACCCCAGCGCGGTCATCGACCCCAGCGCGACGGTGGCCGCCAGCGCCCATATCGGTCCGCACGTCTGCATCGGCGCACGCAGTGTGATCGGCGAGAGCTGCATCATCGGCGTCGGCAGCATCATCGGTGACGACTGCGTGGTCGAGGCCGGCACCGAATTGCTGGCCCGCGTCACCCTGGTTGCGCGGGTCAAGCTGGGCAAGCGCGTGCGCATCCATCCGGGCGCCGTGCTCGGTGCCGAGGGCTTCGGCCTGGCAATGGACAACGGCCACTGGATCAAGGTCCCGCAGCTGGGTGGCGTGCGCATCGGCGACGATTGCGAGATCGGCGCCAACACCTGCATCGACCGTGGTGCACTGGAAGACACCACGCTGGACGAAGACGTGCGCGTGGACAACCTCGTGCAGATCGCCCACAACGTACAGATCGGCGCACACAGCGCCATTGCAGGCTCCACCGGCATTGCCGGCAGCGCCAAGATCGGCCGCTACTGCCTGCTCGGCGGCGCCGTCGGCGTCGTTGGCCACCTGGAAATCTGCGACCACGTCGTCATCACCGGCAAGTCGGTGGTGCGCAACTCGATTACCGAACCGGGCGAGTACTCGTCTGGCACCCCTTTGACCGACAACCGCACGTGGCGCAAGAACGCTGCGCGCTTCAAGCAGCTCGATTCGCTGGCACGGCGCATCCTGGCTGTGAGCAAGGAGAAAGAATGAACGCACCACTGCAGATGCCCATCGACGTCACCACGATCCAGACGTTGATCCCGCACCGCTACCCGTTCCTGCTGGTCGACAAGGTTGTCGACCTGGATGTGGACGCCAAGCGCATCATCGCGCACAAGAATGTCACCATCAACGAGCCCTATTTCCAGGGCCACTTCCCGGGCCAGCCGATCATGCCGGGCGTGCTGATCATCGAAGCCCTGGCCCAGGCCGGTGGCGTGCTGACCCAGCTCAGCCTTGGCCGCGACGCGCAGTCCAAGCTGTTCTATCTGGTCAAGGTCGACAACGTGCGTTTCATGAAGCAGGTGGTACCGGGTGACGTGCTGGAACTGCATGTGCAGGTCAAGCGCATGATCCGCAACATGGCGGTCTACTACGGCGAAGCCAAGGTGGATGGTGAAATCGTCGCACACGCCGAAGTGCTCTGCGCCGGCACCCGCGAATAATCTGCCTGGAGCAAACGATGAGCGATAACGCACCCTTGATTCACCCGACCGCGGTCATCGATCCCTCGGCCAAACTCGGCCAAGGCGTGCGCGTGGGTGCGTTCACCCTGATCGGCGCCGACGTCGAGATCGGCGATGGCACCGAAGTGGGGCCGCATTGCAGCATCCACGGACCGACCCGCATCGGTCGCGACAATCGTTTCATCGGCCACGTCGCGGTCGGCGGCGAACCGCAGGACAAGAAGTTCGCCGGTGAACGCACCGAGCTGGTGATCGGCGACCGCAATGTGTTCCGTGAGTTCGTCACCCTCAGCCGCGGCACTGCCGGCGGCGGTGGCGTCACCACCATCGGCAACGACAACTGGATGCTGGCCTACGTGCATGTCGCCCATGACTGCCATGTCGCCGACCACTGCGTGTTCTCCAACAACACCACCCTGGCCGGCCACGTCTCGGTCGGCAACTGGGTGATCATCAGCGGCTTCGCCGGTGCCCACCAGTTCTGTCGCATCGGCGACCATGCCTTCCTCGGCATGGGTGCACTGGTCACCGGCGACATCCCGCCGTTCACCATGGTCGGCATCGACGGCCACGGCCGTCCACGCGGCATCAACAGCGAAGGCCTGAAGCGGCGCGGTTTCGACGCCGAGCGCATCAGCGCGATCAAGCGCGCTTACCGCACCATCTACGTCGCCGGTGTGCCGTTGGCCGAAGCCAAGCTGGCGCTGGCCGAGCAGGCCCAGAGCAGCGATGACGTCAAGCAGATGCTGGACTTCATCGAGCACGGCGAGCGCCCGCTGCAGCGATGAGCGCTGTAACCCAGGACTCCGGATTGGCGCTTGGCCGCAAGCCGCGGATCGCGCTGGTTGCCGGCGAGGCGTCGGGCGACCTGCTTGGCGCCGGCCTGATCAATGCCCTGCGTGCGCGCTACCCCGATGCCGAATTTGTCGGCATCGGCGGCGATGCAATGCGCAATGCCGGCTGCGAAACCTGGTTCGATGCCAGCGAGCTGGCGCTGATGGGGCTGGCTGAAATCCTGCGCCATCTGCCGCGCCTGCTGAAGCTGCGCAAGGAATTCCGCCAGCGCGTGCTCGACTGGCAGCCGGATGTATTCATCGGCATCGACGCACCGGATTTCAATCTGGGTGTGGAAAAGTGGCTCAAGCAACGCGGCCTGCGCACCGTGCATTACGTCAGCCCCTCGGTCTGGGCCTGGCGCGAGAAGCGCGCCGAGAAAATCGGCGCCAGCGCCGATCTGGTGCTGTGCCTGTTCCCGATGGAACCGCCGATCTATGCCCGCCACGGCATTGATGCACGCTTCGTCGGCCATCCGATGGCCGATGAGATCCCATTGCACAGCGACCGCACGGCAGCGCGGCAAGCACTGGGCATTCCCGGGCAGGCAAAGCTGCTTGCGGTACTGCCCGGCAGCCGCCTGGGCGAAGTGAGCCGGCTCGGCCCGCCGTTCTTCGCCGCCGCCTGGCAGCTGTGCGAACAAGACCGCGGCCTGCATATCGTCGTGCCCGCGGCCAATGCCAAGTGCAAGGCGATGATCACCGAGCAGATCCGCAGCGCAGCGCTCCCCAGCGCGCGCCTGCACCTGCTTGATGGCAAGGCACGCGAAGCAATGATCGCCGCCGATGTGGTGATGCTGGCCTCCGGCACCGCGACTCTGGAAACCATGCTGGTCAAACGGCCGATGGTGGTGGGCTACCGCGTGGCCGAGCTCACCTATCGCATCGTCAAGGCGCTGGGCCTGATCAAGGTCGATCGTTTTGCCCTGCCCAATGTATTGGCCGGCAAGGACCTGGCACCGGAGCTGATCCAGCACGAATGCACGCCCGACAATCTGGCCGCCGCAGTACGCAACTGGTTTGAGCACCCCGACTGCATCAGCGGTCTGCAGGACGACTACCAGCAGCTGCACCAGCAACTGCGCCAGGATGCCTCGGCACGCGCCGCCGACGCTGTCGCCGGGCTGCTGCAGGCGCCGCGCAAGCCAGGCCAGCCGTGACCACAAGGCGCACTCCCAAGGCAGCGGATGCCTCGCTGTCCTTGTTTGACGATGCCGCCTTGCTGGCACGGCAGGCCCCGCGCCTGGTTGCTGGCGTCGATGAGGCCGGACGCGGCCCGCTGGCCGGCCCGGTCGCGGTAGCAGCCGTCGTGTTCGATCCCGAACGTCCACGCATCAACGGCCTGGATGACTCCAAGGCATTGACTGCACTCCGCCGCGACCAGCTCTACGACCGCATCATCGAACGCGCCCTGGCGTACAAGATCGTGATGGTCGACGTAGCCGAGATCGACAGCTTCAATATCTTCCAGGCCACCATGCAGGGCATGCGCCTGGCGGTGGAAGGCGTGGCACATGTCGCCCAGTTCGCCCGCATCGATGGCAACAAGATTCCCAAGGGCCTGCCCTGCCCGGCCGAAGCACTGGTTGGTGGTGACGCCATCGACCGCAGCATCATGGCCGCCTCGATTCTGGCCAAGGTCAGCCGCGACCGCTTCATGCTGGAACTGCACCAGCAGCACCCCGAGTACGGCTTCGATCAGCACAAGGGTTATGGCACACCCTTCCATATGGCAGCGCTGCGCGCACATGGCCCCTGCCCGCAGCACCGGCGCAGCTTTGCACCGGTGCGTGCGAGCCTGGACGCATCCTGAGCCACGCGCCGCCCCCATCAGCGTGGCATGATCTTGATCCCCGGGTCGAGGTGGGTTGAGCCGATGCGCACGTCGTACTTGATGTTGCTCTCGCTGCTCACGGTTTTTGCAACGATCAGCACTTCCTGCCGCCTGCCCATGCGCTGCGAATTGAAGTCCTTCTGCCCGGTGCTGTCCGCACTGCGGTAATACGCGGCAGCACCGGGAGATTCGGCAAACGCCAATGCGAACGGGTCCAATACATCTTCTGCGGTGCGCCAGAGCACCTGCGTACCACTACGCACCGTGCATACATCCGGAGTGATTACCGGCCCACCTGGACCAGACGCCACATCGACGTAGACCAGTTTGACGATACGCGGCGGCAGGTTCTCCGTGCATTGCAACACCTCACCCGGGCGCGGAGGTTGGGTGGCGCAGGCAGCAACGCCTGCAACCGTTCCGATGGAGACGACAAGATAGAGCCACACGCCAAGGTTCATGACGACCACTCCTCGTTGAGGTCCGCCGCCACGGACAGGAACCGTGTTCACTCCTTACGCACGCCGCTGCCGACCAGCGCATGACGCTGCAGCGACAGCAAGGCATCGATGCGCTGCTGCGGTATGCCCTGCTTCAACGCGCTTTCTACGCAGCTGTGCGCGCCCGCCTTGTCGCCAAGCAGGGTCAAGGTCTGCGCGCACCACAATGCGACCTCTGCCGCCTGCGTGCCCAACGCACGCGCCGCCTGCAGATCCTGCAGCGCGCGTGCACGCTCGCCCAGGTTGGCGCGGTACCAGGACAGCAAGGCCAAGGCATACGCATCATCGCGGCGCACATCGACGTATTGCTGCGCCAGATGCGCCGCACGCAGATACGGCGCCTGTGCCTGCGCGGCGGTTGCAGGCGCGGCAGCCAGTGCATCGGCAAGATTGCCCCAGTGCAGATAGTCCTCCGGTTCCAGCACCGTCGCCTGTTGGAACAGTTCTGCGGCGACCGCGTATTCGCCGTGATCGAATTTCATCGTACCCAGGTTGGTCAAGGCGCCGGCATTGGGCTCGATCGACAAGGACATGTTGAACGCATGCCCCGCCTGTTCGCTATCGCCCTGGGCAAGATACAGACCGCCCAGGCTACCCCAAAGGCGACTGTCTTCCGGCTGCAGCACGGTGGCGGTGACAAACGCATCGATCGCCTTGGGCACGTCGCCGCGCAGCCAATGGTGGTAGCCAAGCAAGCGATAGATCTGCGCATCACTAGGCCGCGCCGCGATGGCCTGCTGGAACGACTGCAGCGCCTGCTCTTCCTTGCCGAGCGCAGCGTAAGTGCGTGCCTGTCCGACCAGACCATCAGCGCGCAGTGCCGGATCATCGATGACCTGCTGGTACAGCTTCAGCGCCTGTTCGTTCTGGCCACTGACGCGGGCAATTTCCGCCATCGCCAGACTCACCTCGCGCAAGCCGGGGTCCATCGCCTGCGCTCGTGCACATGCCTGACGTGCGCGCTCGAACGCGCCTGCGTCACTCACCCCCTCCAACCGGGCGATCTGCGCGCGACAGATGCCGGCCTGGGCCCGCGCGAAGCGTGGATCAATCGCCAGCGCCTGTGCAAACGCCGCCATCGCGCGCTCGTTGCCGGCCTCGCCGATTGGCCGTTGCAGCAGCGACAGGCCTCGCAGATAGGCATCGTAGGCGTTGACGTCGTTGGTCGGGTTCAAGCGCTGCGCAACCCCGGATGTCTTCCCCGGTAGATGGCCGAGCAAGGCGTGCACGACCTTGTTGGCTATCTCGCCCTGCAGCGCAAACACATCATTGATCTCCCGATCGTATGTTTCCGCCCACAAGGTAAAACCAGTATTGGTATCGGACAGCCGCGCACTGATGCGCACGCGTCCGCCCTCGCGACGCACACTGGCATCCAGCAGCGTGGCCACACCCAGACGGCGCCCGATCCGACGCACATCGTCATCGTCGGTAGCGCCTTCGGCAGGCGCCGCGAGTTGTCGTGCGGCCACCTTCAAGCCCGGTACATTGGTGAGGGCATCATGCATCTCCACCGCCAGACCATCGGCAAAATAGCGGTCGGCGGCGGCGTCGCTGAGGCTGCTGAATGGCATCACCGCAATCGAAGCGCCGGCCACCACCGGCGTGCGACTCCACCACCAGTAACCAACCCCCAACAGCAGCAGCAACAGCGCACAGCCGATCAGGAAGGCGCGTGAACGCATCCACGCTGGCAGCGACAACTTCGGCGCCTCCCGCCACCAGCGCGACAATCGCCGTTCTGGCGGCTGCGACGGCTCGGCATTCGGATCACTATCCACAGCGATGTGTTCAGCGGGTTCAGCAACTGCAACAGCCTGCTCCGCCGCCGTAGACGTGGAAATCGCTTCAACGACCGAGGCCGATGAAGCCGCGGCCTCTGGCGGCAACAACTTGCCAATGAAGCGATAGCCCAGACCGTGCTGGGTCTGGATGTAACGCGGCTCATGCGAGTGGTCGTCCAGCACCGAACGTAACTGCGCGATGGCACGGGTCAGCACACCTGGCGTCACATGCCGGTGGCCCCAGACAGCATCCAGCAACTGGTCGCGCACCAGCAATTCATCGGCATGCCGCAGCAGCATCAACAGCACCGCGAATGCTTTTGGCTCCAGCGATTGATACTGACCGTCACGGCTGAGCGTATGCGCCAGCGCATCCACCACGATGCCGTCGAAACGGTAGCGTTCGACCGCTTGACCTGTGTCAGCAGGGTCTTCGACCGCACCCATCGGCAAGCCCTCATGAATTCCTCAGAAACCAGCGCAATGACTGTCTGAAGGCTCCGCCTGCCATCATGACCAATGCTACGCCCAAGCGGATGCTGGCGCTGCGTTCCCCCCTCCCGGACGCCCCACCCGCAGGAGCACCACCATGTACGCCATCGACCCCCGCCTACCGCTGCCGCAGGTTCTGGACCAGTACCCGAGCGGCACCCCGCATCGCCGCAGCCATGTGAACGACTATCTGTTGGTCCCGCGTGAAATGGAATACTTCAACGGCCTGCTGGCCCGTCTTGGCCGGACCCAGCCGCCACTGCAGACGGACCAACTGGCCACCGCTGCCCGCAGCCTGAACAACGCAGCCGGGGAAGCAAGCGCCTCGCCCTGCATCGAGCAGCGGATGCGCCACGCCGACCTGCTGGAACAGCTGCTGCAGGAGACCGACTGGGAACCCGCCGCCGAGGTCAGTTGTGAACTGCATCTGGTCATGGCCTACCTGCACGCCAGCCACCAGCTGATCCCCGACACAGTCCCGGGCGTCGGCCAGCTGGATCAGGCCATCGTCATCGACACCGTCTGGCCGAAACTGGCCGGCGAAGTCGCCAACTTCCTCGACTACCAGCGCCTGCGCCAGATGGAGGCCGAACGCCAGGGCCGCGGCTACCATGACATCGCCTTCAACCGCCGCAGCTGGCTGGAGCTGCGTGAGATCGAAGCCCGTCTGCACGAGCACCAGCGCCGGGTACGTGAAAGCAGCTACGCACCTGAACCGCTCAGCTACTTCCGTGTCCACTGACAGCGGCACCGACAGTGCTCCAGCCAGACCCACCGAGCTCATGCTGGAGCCCTGACGGGCGGGACTTGGCGATCAACCCAGCCGGGCCTGCGCCCGTACTGATAGTGTGCACCTGCGGGCCGTTGGCCCGGGCCGGCGCGGGTCGCAGGCATGTCAAGCCTTGCCCCACCCCGCCCCCGTCGCTACCCTGCACCGGCATACTTCTGGCTCCGCATGTCTACTTCTTCCCGCTTCGTCCATCTACACGTCCACACCGAATTCTCGATGGTGGACTCCACCATCCGCGTACCTGCCAAACCCGACCAGGCCGACCCCAAGAAGGCCAAGCAGGCCAACCTGCTGAGCCGCTCGGTCGAGATGAAGGCACCGGCGCTGGCGGTCACCGACCTGAACAACATGTTCGCGCTGGTGAAGTTCTACAAGGCTGCCGAAGGCGTGGGCATCAAGCCCATCGCCGGCGCCGACCTGCTGATCACCGAGGACGGCCAGGACCCCTGGCGCATGACCTTGCTGTGCCGCGACCGTGAAGGCTACCTGAGCCTGTCAAGGCTGCTGACCCGTGCGTGGATGGAAGGCCATCGCAACGAAGGTGGTGTTGCCGTGCATCCGCAATGGTTGAAGGATGGCTGCAAGAACCTGTTCGCGCTGGCCGGCCGTCACAGCCTGGCCGGGCGCCTGGCCAATGACGGCCGCCATGATCTGGCCGAGCAGCAGCTCGCCGATTGGCAGCGCGTGTTCGGTGACGGCCTGCACCTGGAACTGACCCGCACCGGCCGCGATGGCGAAGAAGCCTTCAACCAGTTCGCGCTGCAGGCTGCCGGCCAGCGCGGCCTGCCGGTGGTGGCCACCAATGATGTGCGCTTCCTGTCGCCGGATGACTTCTACGCGCATGAGGCGCGTGTCTGCATTTCCACCGGCCGCGTGCTGGACGACCCCAAGCGTCCGCGTGAGTACAGCGCCGAGCAGTACCTGAAGACGCCGGAACAGATGTGCGAGCTGTTCGCCGACATCCCCGACGCGATCGACAACACCCTGGCGCTGGCCGAACGCTGCAACGTCGAGATGCGGCTGGGCACCTACTTCCTGCCCAACTATCCGGTGCCGGACGACCAGACCCTGGACAGCTGGATCCAGAAGATCTCGCGCGACGGCCTGGAAGAGCGCCTGCAGGTGCATCCAATTGCTGCCGGCATGACCCGCGAGGACTATGACGCGCGGCTGGAGTTCGAGCTCAACACGATCATCAAGATGGGCTTCCCCGGCTACTTCCTGATCGTGGCCGACTTCATCCAGTGGGGTAAGAACCAGGGCATTCCGATCGGCCCGGGCCGTGGTTCCGGTGCCGGTTCGCTCGTGGCCTGGGCGCTGAAGATCACCGATCTGGATCCGCTGCCCTACAACCTGCTGTTCGAGCGCTTCCTCAACCCGGAACGCGTGTCGATGCCCGACTTCGACATCGACTTCTGCATGGATCGCCGCGACGAGGTGATCGACTACGTTGCACGCAAGTATGGCCGCGAGCGCGTCAGCCAGATCATCACCTACGGCACCATGGCGGCCAAGGCGGTGGTGCGTGATACCGGCCGCGTGCTCGGCTTCCCCTACGGTCTGGTCGACGGCGTTTCCAAGCTGATCCCCAACATCCTCGGCATCCACCTGAAGGATGCGCTGGGCAAGGGCAAGGAAGGCACGAGTTCGGAAATGGCCTCGGCCGAGCTGATCCAGCGCTACGAGTCCGAAGACGACGTCCGCGACCTGATCGATCTGGCCCTGCAGCTGGAAGACCTGACCCGCAACGCCGGCAAGCATGCCGGTGGCGTGGTGATCGGGCCGGAACCGCTGAGCGAGTTCTGCCCGCTGTACGCCGAACATGACGATGGCGGCATCGGCAAGAACCCGGTCACCCAGTTCGACAAGAACGACGTTGAAGAAGTCGGCCTGGTGAAGTTCGACTTCCTCGGCCTGCGCACGCTGACCATCATTGATTGGGCGGTGAAGGCGATCAACAAGCGCCATGAGCGCGCCGGCATTCCACCGATCGACATCGCCCATATCCCGCTCGACGACGCCCCGACCTACAAGGACATCTTCGCCAACGGCAATACCGGCGCGGTGTTCCAGTTCGAATCCTCGGGCATGCGCCGCCTGCTGAAGGACGCGCGCCCCGATCGCTTCGAAGACCTGATCGCACTGGTGTCGCTGTACCGCCCGGGCCCGATGGACCTGATTCCTTCCTTCAACGCGCGTAAGCACGGCCAGGAAGAAATCATCTATCCCGATCCGCGTACCGAAGTCATCCTGAAAGACACCTACGGCATCATGGTGTACCAGGAACAGGTGATGCAGATGGCGCAGATCGTCGGCAATTACTCGCTGGGCGGCGCCGACCTGTTGCGTCGTGCGATGGGCAAGAAGGTGCCGGCGGAAATGGCCAAGCACCGCGAGATCTTCCGCGAAGGCGCGGCCACCGGCGGCGTCGATGGCCCCAAGGCCGACGAAATCTTCGACTTGATGGAGAAGTTCGCCGGCTACGGCTTCAATAAGTCGCACGCCGCCGCCTATGCATTGGTCAGCTACCAGACCGCCTGGCTCAAGCGTCACTACCCGGCCGAGTTCATGGCTGCGACGTTGTCCTCGGACATGGACAACACCGACAAGGTGGTCGGCTTCCTGGCCGAGGTGAAGAACCTTGGCCTGACCGTGCTGCCGCCGCGCGTCAACGACTCGGCCTATATGTTCGAGGCCGCCAACGCCGACACCATCCGTTATGGCCTCGGTGCGATCAAGGGCGTCGGCCAAGGTGCCTGCGAAGCAGTAGTCGAGCAACGCGAACGCGGCGGCGAGTACGCCTCGCTGCTGGATTTCTGCGCACGCGTGGAATCGGGCAAGCTCAACCGCCGCACGCTGGAAGCGATGATCAACTGCGGTGCCTTCGACGGTATCGGCAAGAACCGTGCGACCCTGGCGCTACAGCTGCCGGAGGTGATCAAGGCCACCGAGCAGATGGCGCGCGAGAAGGCCTCCGGGCAGAACTCGCTGTTCGGTGCACCGGACCCGGTCAGCACCGCCAGCCAGCTCGACCTGCCCGAGAGCAAGGAATGGCCGCTGGCACAGCTGCTCAATGGCGAACGTGAGACGCTGGGCTTTTTCCTCAGCGGCCACCCGTTCGACCCGTATGCCGATGACGTCAAGGAACTGGTCGGCACCGACCTCGGCGGCCTCGACAAACTGATTGCGCCGGCCTTCCCCTCCAAGGACGGCGAGAAGCGCGCCTGGCGCCAGGAGTCCCCGGTGATCCTGGCCGGCATGGTCATTGGCGTCCGCCGCAAGGGCGACAGCCAGGTCTTCGTGACCCTGGAAGACGGCAAGGGCCGGGTCGAATGCAGCGCGTTCTCCGATGGCCTGGCCGAATTCGGCCACCTGATGACCAAGGACCGCATCCTGGTGGTCAAGGGCGGCCTGCGCGAAGACGAGTTCAACGGCGGTTATGCCCTGCGCATCCGCCAGTGCTGGGACTACGAGCAGCTCTGCGCCGACCACGCCTTGCGCGTATCGATGCGCGTGGACGGCCGTGGCGGCCCGATCTGGCAGCGCATCGACGCCCTGCTCGCCACCGCCCGCCCGGGCCGTACCCCCCTGCGCCTGGACCTGCTGCTCAACGGCAAGCCCGGCAGCATTGCCGGCATGCTCGACCTCGGCAGCAGCGGCTCGGTGCGGGTCACGCCCAAGCTGCTCGATGCCCTGCGCGAGGACCCGGCCGTGCGCCGGGTCAAGGTCAAGTACAGCCCGCCCTGGGCCAATTGATTGTCCGGACGGACGCGTACGGGTTGATACGGCGCGTTCGGCTACACTTCCCCCCTTTCATTGCTGACGGTTTCCGATGAATCCGAACTACCTCGATTTCGAGCAACCCATCGCCGATCTGGAATCCAAGATCAAGGACCTGCGCAATGCCAGCGCCGGGCCGGCGGTCAATGTCGATGCTGAGGTCAAGGCGCTGGAAGACAAGCTGCGCCTGCGTACTGCCCAGATCTTCCGCAACCTGTCCTCGTGGCAGGTGCTGCAGGTGGCCCGCCACCCGTCGCGCCCCTACCCGCTCGACTACATCCGCATCTTCTGCGATGAGTTCCAGGAACTGGCCGGCGACCGCGCCTTTGCCGATGACAGGGCCATCGTTGGCGGCCTGGCCCGCATCGGCGGCCGCTCGGTGATGCTGATCGGCCACCAGAAGGGCCGCGATACCAAGGAAAAGGTGCGCCGCAACTTCGGCATGCCCAAGCCCGAGGGCTACCGCAAGGCCTTGCGCCTGATGAAGATGGCCGAGCGTTTTGGCCTGCCGGTGCTGACCCTGATCGACACCGCTGGCGCCTGGCCGGGCATCGACGCTGAAGAGCGCGGCCAGTCCGAAGCCATCGCCCGCAACCTGATGGAAATGGCGGAGCTGAAGGTGCCGGTGATCTGCACCGTGATCGGCGAAGGCGGCTCCGGCGGCGCGCTGGCACTGGGCGTGGGCGACCGCACCCTGATGCTGGAATACAGCGTCTACTCGACCATCAGCCCGGAAGGCTGCGCCTCCATCCTGTGGAAGGACGCCGGCAAGGCCAAGGACGCCGCCGAGCAGCTGGGCATGACCGCCCCGCGCCTGAAGAGCCTGGGCCTGATCGACAAGATGATCCGCGAGCCGATCGGCGGCGCCCACCGCAACCCCACGCAGATGGGCAAGCGCCTGAAGGCCGTGCTGCTCAATGAGCTGGACGCGCTGGAGAAGCTGCCCCTCGACGAACTGCTGGCGCGCCGCTACGCGCGCCTGCGCAGCTACGGTGCCTACGAAGCGGCCTGAGCCGCTTCCGCCACAGGGACACACGGATGAGTCCGATCATTCTGCTTTCGCTGATCCTGCAGGTCGCCTGCTGCGTGCACGTCGTGCGCACCGGGCGACCGCTGTACTGGATCTTCATCCTGCTTTTCTTCTCCTACCTGGCAGTGCTGATCTACCTGATCGCCGAGGTACTGCCGGACCTGCGCAACAGCCCGACCGCGCGCCGCGGCCTGCGTCAGGTCCGCGACCAGATCGACCCGCAGCGTGGCAAGCGCCAGGCCGACCAGCGGCTGCGGGTGTCCGACACAGCCGACAACCGCAGGCGCCTGGCCCAGGAGCACCTGGACCGCGGCGAATATGCCGAAGCGGCGACGCTGTACGAAGGTGCGCTGCGCGGACTGCACAGCGAGGACCCGGACCTGATGCTGGGCCTGGCCAAGGCCCAGTACGGCCTGCAGCAGCCGGCACAGGCGCGCAAGACGCTGGAAGCCTTGATCGCGGCCAACCCCAACTTCCGCTCGCATGACGGCCACCTGCTGTATGCCCGCACCGTGGAAGACAGCGCGGACATCCCTGCCGCCCTGCACGAGTATGAAGCCATGATCGGCGGCTACCCGGGCGAGGAAGCGCGGCTGCGCTATGCACTGCTGCTCAAGCGCGCCGGCCGCGACGACGACGCGGCCAGGCAACTGCAGAACATCCTCGACCGCGCCGAGACCTCACCGCGCTACTACCAGCAGGCACAGCGCGCCTGGATCGATGCCGCACGCAAGGAACTGCGGCAGCTGACGCCGGCAGGCTGAGCGCAGGACCAAGGCCTTTGTAGGAGCGGCGTAAGCCGCGAAGCTAGCCTTGCTGGAGCGCTTGGCACCTGCGCCATCTGGTGATGTACTTGCTTCGCGGCTTACGCCGCTCCTACAAACACGGTATCCGCCTGCTTGCTGGCACCGGATTGTGGCGACGCGATGCACCGATGGACTGTGTTATCTGCCTTCTCCCCATCCCCGGCGAGGCCAAGCAGCATGATCACCAGCCTGAAAGTCCTGTTGATCGCCATCAGCGTGCTCGCCAGCACGTACCTGATTGCCTGCGCCCTGCTCGCCTTCAATGCCCGCAGCATGCTCTACCACCCGGCTCCGCGCAGTGCCGATGTACCGCACTGGACCATGCCGCGCGGCGATGCCGACATCATCGTCTCCAGCAATCGGCAGCACAGCACGCAGCTCATCCTGTATTTCGGCGGCAATGCCGAAGATGTCTCGCAGGCGCTGCCGATGCTGCAGCAGGGCTTCCCCGATGCCGCCATCCACGCCATGCACTACCGCGGCTATGGCGGCAGCAGCGGCTCACCGACCGAAGCCATGCTTGTTGGCGATGCCTTGGCGCTGTACGACAGCACCAGCAACGGCCAAGCCCAGGACATCGTCGTGATCGGCCGCAGCCTCGGCTCGGGCGTCGCCGTGCAACTCGCGGCTGCGCGGCCGGTTCAGCGACTGATTCTGATCACCCCTTACGACAGCATCGGCGGCCTTGCGGCACGCATGTTCCCGGCCTTCCCGGTGCGCTTGTTGCTACGCGACCACTACGACTCCTGGCGTCACGCGGCGCAGATCACCGCTCCCACCACGCTGATCATCGCCGGCAGGGATGAGGTGATTCCGAATGCGAGTTCGCTGCGGCTGCTGCGCGAATTCCGGCCCGGCGTCGCGCAGGCAATAACCATCGCTGATGCCGACCACAATGATGTGTTTGGCTATCCGGAGTTTGCTGAGGCTTTGAGGGGGCAGTAAGGCTCACAAGCTCAACCCCTCCCCTGCCCTCCCCTTGGCTGCGCCAAAGGGAGGGGGCAGAGCTTGAGCCCTCCCTTTGGCG
>NZ_JBRREC010000019.1:0-60386 GCF_056760015.1 Stenotrophomonas sp. STEN029
TCCGTGCGCAACGCCAGGACAGGGCGGCCCGGCTCGAAGAGCGGCGACGGCAGACCGCCGAGCACGAGGCCGCCTATGACCGGGAACAGGCCCTGCGGGGGGGCCCCCCCCGGCCCCCGGGGGGGGGGGCCGCGGGGGGCCGGGGGGGGGGGGGGGGGGCGGCGCCGCGCCTGGCCCCCCCCCCCCCCCCCCCCCCCCCCTCAATACCCCCCACCCCCAAAACATCCCCCCCCTGGACGCGGCCCCGGCCCCCCCCCCCCCCCCGCTCCTACATGGGAACCGGCGCAGATCACCGCCAAGGTGTGTGAATGCAAAAACCCCGGCAAGCCGGGGTTTTTGTTTGAACATGTGGAGCGTGCTTACTTCAGCAGGCTCAGCACGTTCTGCGGCACCTGGTTGGCCTGGGCCAGCATGGCCGTACCGGCCTGCTGCAGGATCTGGGTGCGGGTCATCTCGGCGGTTTCCTTGGCGTAGTCCGCATCGCGGATACGGCTACGGGAAGCGGAGAGATTCTCCGAGGTGGTGGCCAGGTTGGCGATGGTCGAGGTGAAGCGGTTCTGGATCGCACCCATTTCCGCACGCGAGCTGCTCACCGCGGTCAGTGCCTTGTCGACAATTTCAATTGCGCGCTGCGAACCAGCGAAATCGGAAATGTCCAGGTCTTCCATGTGGCGGGTGCCGCCACCATTGGCAGCGACGCCGGCTGCTGCGGTGGTTGCGCCCAGATCGGCCGCCAGCGAGACGGTGATGCCGGTGCCGCCAGTCAAGGTGCCGTTGGTGATGCCGCCAAAGTCCTGGCCGGCCTTGACCGAGGTTAGCTTCAGCTGGCCGCCTTCGATGGTTGCGTACATGCCGGTCTGGTCCAGCTTGTTGTTGAAGGCCTGTGCAACCTTCTTCTGCACGGCCGCTGCATCGTCACCGACTTCAATCTTGATGTCGTCAAGCTTGATCTGCGAAGCAGACGCCGCGCCGGCCGGGGTGACGCTGACGGTGATGCCGCTGATCGAACCGGAGGCAGTCGCTGCGGTGCCGCCGATGCCGGCGCCAGTCACGTTGTCGGCGAAGCCCGACTTGCCGAGCGTGTCGATGTTGGCATCGACGATGGCGTTGATGCCGATGGTCTGGCCGGAGTTGGCACCGACCTGGAACAGGGCACCGGTGAAGCTGCCGTCCAGCAGCTTGGTGCCGTTGAAGCCGGTCTGGTTGGCAACGCGGTCGATTTCCGACAGCAGCTGGTCGACTTCGGCGTTCAGTGCTTCACGGTCGCTGGGCGAGTTGGTTGCATTGGACGACTGCACCGCCAGCTCACGGATGCGCTGCAGGTTGTTGCCGATCTCGACCATCGCGCCTTCGGCGGTCTGGGCCAGCGAGATGCCGTCGTTGGCATTGCGCACGGCGACATCGAGGCCGCGGATCTGGGTGCTGAAACGCTCGGAGATGGCCAGACCGGCAGCATCGTCCTTGGCGCTGTTGATGCGCAGGCCCGAGGACAGACGCTGGATGGACGTCGCCAGGCTGCTGCCGCTGGTGTTCAAGTTGCGCTGAGCGTTCAGCGACATGATGTTGGTATTGATGACTTGTGCCATGGGACTTCTCCGTTGTGTTCGGTGACGTACTGCGTGTGAGGAGGCGGAAGCGGTGCGGATTGCGGAATCAGCGGATCATGTTGAACAACGACATCGACTGCATCTGGGTGAAGATGGTCTGTGCCGCTTGCAAAGCCGCACCTTCGAGCTGGTATTGCCCGATGGCTTCGGCGTAGTTGAGGTCGCGTAACTGCGACAGGGAACTTTCAAGCGTGATGCTGCTGGCCTCGCGCAGCGATGCCGCATCATCGATCGACTTGAGTTGGGCGCCGCCGGCGGCGCGTGCATCGATCAGGCTGCCCGATGCGCGGGCGACATCGCGGATGCTTGCCTGCAGTGCGTTCTGTTGCGCGGTGCGGCCGGCTTCGGTGGAGGTATCCATCTGCAGTGTCTGCACCAGCTGGTCGATGGTGCTGAACACATCACGGGTGCTGGCCTGGCCGGCGGTGAATGCATCGCCCGCGGCTGGCGTGCCTTCAATGCGCACGCGCAGCCCCTGGAAAACGATATCCTCGCCAGTCTTGTAGGTGCCGGTGCCAACCACGGTGTTGCTGGAATCCACTACTTCGTAGGTATCTGCCGCGGTGAAGCGCAAGGTGTAGCTGTCGCCGTTCCAGTTGCCGGAACCGTCGCGGCTGATATCGGTGAGCACTGCCTTGCCGGTATTGCCGGCGACAGCGGCCGCATCAACCGTGCCGTCGCCGGTACGGATGCGCAGGAAGACTTCGCTGCCTGGCAGAGCATCCTTGACGAAGGTGCCCGGCGCGATCTCGACCTGGCGCTGGATCTGGTCGCCGTTGTAGGTGACGGTCCCATTGGCAAGGGTAAACGGTGCGGCACCGTCGGCGGCGCCGCCAAACAGGTAGCGGCCGTTGCCATCGGTGGTGTTGGCCAAGGCCAGCATCTGGTCCTTGATCGCCTGCAACTCGGCCGACACCGTCTTGCGGTCCTCGACGGACAGCGCGGCGTTGTTGGCCTGTACGGTCAGATCGGAAACCCTTGCCAACAGCTCATTGGCCTGCGCCAGGGCGTTTTCCTGCAGGCCGAGTCGGTTCTGAGCGGTATTGGCATTCTTGCCCAGCTGTTCCATCTCGGCCAGCACGCGATCCAGGTTGACCGCGGTGCCGGAGGCGACGGGATCATCCTTGGCAGTGACGATCTTCTTGCCGGTTGCCAGTTGCTGCTCAAGATGATTCATCTTGCTCTGCTTGGACAGCATCAGCGAGACCGACTGGTCGTACATCATGTTGCTGGAGATACGGTTACTCATCAGCCCACCGCCTTCAAGATCGTCTGGAACATGGTGTCGGCGGTGGAGATCAGCTGCGATGCCGCCTGGTAGGCCTGCTGCAGCCGGAGCATGTCCGCCGCTTCCTCATCAAGGTTCACGCCCGAGATCGAATCGCGCGACGCCTTGGCGTTGTCGTTGATCACCTGCTGCGCCTGCAGCGAGTAATCGGCGGCGCGTGCGGCAGAGCCAATCTGCGTGGTCAACCCGCCCAGCGCGCCGTTCAAGGTGACGGTGCCGCCATTGAATGCCTTGGCATCTTCGACATTGGCCAGACGCGAGGCGTTGCCGTTGTCGCTGGAGCCTGCAGCGGTCTTGCCGATGTCGAAACGATCGCCAGCGGCTGGTTTGCCATCAAGCACCACGCTCCAGCCATTGGCGCTGATGGTCTGGCCCGGCGTGTACGGGTAGGGGCCAGCGCCATCGATGGTGTAATTGTTGGCGTCGACGAAGGTGATTGCTGCCGGGTTGAGCAGGGCGGGGTCACCGGCGTTCAGTACGTCCAGCTTGCCGAGCACGCCGGTGCCGGTATTGCTCAGCACGGCAGTGCCCTTGACCGGATTGGCGGCGGCGATGCGCGAGGGATCGGTGATCGCCACAGACAGATCATTGGTTGCGTTGGCGGTGGGTTGCAGCAGGAAGCGGTCCCCCGTTGCCGGCGTACCGCCGACAACGAACTGCACGCCATTGACCATGAACGGATCGGCAGCGGTGCCGGTGCCGGTCATCGGTACCGCAACGCCGGTATCGGCACGCGTCGCCTGCCAGTTCGTGCCGTCGAACTTCAGCAGCAGGTTCTGCCCATCCAGCGCGGCCAGGTCGCCATAGTTGGCGGTGAACGTCGCGCTGCCGGTGTTGTCGCTATGGCCGGCGATCTTCGGTGCACCGAGATTGAAGAAATTGCCACCCATATCGCCGTACAGATCCATGCCTTCGGCATGCGTCTGGTTGAACGACTGCGCCATGCCGACTGCGATCCTGCCGAGCTCGGCCTGCGCAGGGGTAAGCACGGTTTCGCGGAACTCGAGCAGGCCGCCGATCTGGCCGCCCAGGGCTTTGCTGTCCAGGGTCACCGTCATGCCTTGGGTCTTGATCGCAAGGCGCAGGCGTTCGGGCTGATAAGGGTCAGTGGCGGTGGTGATCTGCGAGGCGGTGGTGCCAACCACCAGCGCATGTCCACCGGCGGAGTAGACGTTCATCACGCCGCCGTCCTGGATCACCGCGGTGCCGCCGGTATAGCCGACAAGTTTGGAGATCAGCTGGTCACGGCGGTCCAGCAGGTCCGGTGCGGCGGCAGCGGCATTGCTGCCGATCGCACCATTGATCTGCGCGATCTCCGAGGCCAGCCGGTTCACCTCGGTCGCGGCCGAGATCAGGCCGTTGTTGACCTCGCTGTTAAGGCTGTCGAGGTTGCCGTTGAGCTGTTTGAAGCGGTTGACCAGGGTGCTGGCGTTGTCCAGCACATCACGCCGGTCAGCGGTGCCGGAGGCATTGGATGCCAGTCCATTGACGGCGTCAAAGAAGTTGGACCACACGCCATTTACATTGGTGGCAGCATCGGAGAACAGCGCATCCACGCGGTCGGCCATGCCGGACAGCTGCTGCAGCCGTGCCAGCTCGCCATTGCTGTCGAGCAGGCGAGAGATCGCCAGCTGGTCGGCGACACGGCGGATGTCGGTGATCTTGGTGCCGTTGCCAACGTCGCCATAGCCCACGTCGCTGGGATCGCGCGTGGCGAAATCCACCTTCTGCCGGCTGTAGCCGTCAGTCTTTATGTTGGCGACGTTGTGGCTGACAGTGGCCAGCGCCCGTTGGAAGGCGATCAGCGCGCTGGTGCCGGTGGAAAGAACATTAGACATGGACGGCTATCTCAACGACGGGTGATGCCGGCAAAACCGGCGTTACTGGCAAAGGTCTGGCCCAGGCGCGCACCCGCATCACCGATGGCGGCGACGGCGCGCTGGATGGTCGGGCCCGCGGCAATGGCGGCGATTTTGGCGGCGTACGAGGGGTCGGTGGCATAGCCGGCACGCTGCAGCCCTTGGGCGAAGCTACGCACATCGCTGCCGGCGCTGAGGGCTGCCTGGTAGCGGGGGCTGGTCTTCAGCATGCGGACGTAGTCGCCAAAGCTCTCCGCCATCGAGCCATAGGCACGGAAGCTGGCAGTCTCGTTGCGGCGCTGGCCGTTGACGTATTCATGGGTGCCGGTGGTGGCGCGTTCGCCGCTCCAGCCAGTGGCCTTGATGCCGAACAGGTTGTGGCTGCTGTCACCGTTGTCGCGCTTGATATGACGCTTGCCCCAGCCGGTTTCCAGCGCGGCCTGGGCAACCAGTGCGCGAGGATCGACACCGAGCTCACGCGCGGCGCGTTCGGCGTGCGGCCAGATGCTGGCTACGAAACCTTCGGGGGTGTGCTTGCCGAGCTTGTCGGCGGCAACATTGGCAGTAGCTGTATCGACAGCGTCACCGCGTTCAGCCGCCGATACCTTGCTCCAGCGGTCGTTGCTCATCGCCCAGTCGGTTGCTAACTCGGTCGGGGCGTTGTCCTGGTAGGGATTGGCTGAATTCAGCGATGCATGGAAGCTGCTGCTGTCACGGCCCGCGATCAGGTCCAGTGCCTGCGCCTGTGGCGCCATGTAAGTGGACTGGTCATTGATGTTCAGCGATGACAGCGGATCCTCGCCAACAGGCGGAGCGGCATTGAGCGGCAGGCCGGTGGCCGCGGGAGCTGCCAATTGATAGGCGCGTGCCGCAGCGGCGGGCTTGATGCTTGGATCAACCGTTGGAGTCGTCGTAGCTTCGGCGCCACCCAATTGACGGGCGATCATCGCCGACAGGCCCAGCCCGCGACCACGCGTCATCGCTTCGGCAATGCGCTGGTCGTACATTTCGCGGAACATCTGGTTTTCACCGGGGAACAGCGAATCGCCGAAGCTGGCATCGCGCATGCTCTTGACCAGCATCTGCGCGAACTGGCCTTCCAGCTGGCGTGCAACCTTGTCGATCTTCGCCGGATCATTGGCGATGGCCGGATTCAGTTCCAGCGAGGGCGCGGCGATACGCATGTCAGATCACCTCAAGGTCGGCGGTCAAGGCGCCGGCCTGCTTGAGTGCTTCCAGGATCGCGATCAGGTCGCCCGGTGCCGCGCCAACTTCGTTGACCGCACGAACGATCTCGTCCAGGGTCGCGCCGCCGTCAAAGCGGAACATGCGGCTGCCTTCGTTGCTGGCGGTGATTGTGGATTGTGGTGTGGCGACCGTCTGGCCACCGCCAAAGGCGTTGGGCTGGCTGACCTGGGTCGATTCGCTGACGGTCACCGTCAAGGAACCGTGTGAGATCGCTGCCGGGCTGACCCGTACCTGCGAGCCGATCACCACCGTGCCGGTACGCGAGTTGACGACGATGCGTGCCGGCGCGGTGCCTGGCGAAAGCTCGACGTTCTCGATGCGCGCCAGCATGCCGATGCGTGCGCCCGGGTCCGTCGGGGTCTGCACCGAAACAGTGCCGCCATCCACCGCACGTGCCGACCCTTCGCCGAAGGTGGCATTGAGTGCATTGACCATCCGCGAGACGGTGGTGAAGTCGTTCTGGTGCAGGTTCAAGGTGATGTCACCACCACCAGCGAAGACGTCGGGCAGAGCACGTTCAACCGTGGCGCCATTGGGAATGCGACCGGCGCTGGGAATGTTCACCGAGACGCGAGAACCATCCTTGCCCTGTGCACCAAAGCCGCCAACGATCAGATTGCCCTGGGCGATCGCATAGACCTGGCCGTCGATGCCTTTCAACGGGGCCATCAGCAAGGAGCCGCCGCGCAGTGATACCGCATTGCCGATAGAGGACACGGTGATGTCGATGGTCTGGCCGGGCTTTGCAAACGGCGGCAGCTCGGCATGGATGGCAACCGCTGCAACGTTCTTCAGCTGCGGATTGACGTTAGCCGGAACATTGACGCCCAGTTCGCCAAGCAGGTTCTTCAAGCTCTGTACGGTAAACGGCGCCTGGCTGGTGCGGTCGCCGCTGCCATCCAGGCCAACCACAAGGCCGTAACCAACCAGTGCATTGCCGCGCACGCCACCGACCTGGGCCAGGTCCTTGATCCGCTCTGCGTGAGCGGGCAGGGCGACAGCCAGTGCCAGCGCGGCGAGGGCGAGATAACGCTTGAAAGAGAAAGTCTTCATCACAGTGCTCAGAACAGCGCAAACGCCGAGTTGAAGAAACGGCCCAGCCAGCCCATCGCATTGGACTGTGCTACCGCGCCGCGGCCGCCATAGGCGATGCGTGCATCGGCAACTTTGCTGGAGGAAATGGTGTTGTCCGGGTTGATGTCTGCAGCACGCACCACGCCCTGGATCTGCACCAGCTCATCGCCCTGGTTCAACCGCAGGTTCTTCTGGCCCTGCACCACCAGGTTGCCGTTGGGAAGGCGCTGGATCACGGTGACAGTGACGCTGCCCTGCAGGCGGTTGCTCTGCGCGCTGTTGCCCTTGCCGGCGAAGTCACGCTCCGACGATGCGGAGGCACCGAGGATGTCCTTGCCGCCTAGTGTCACCGGTGCGCCAAACAGGGTCGGGGTACCAACGTCGATATCGGACTTCTTGCTGATCGCGGTGCTGGCGGTGGTGGTGGCCATGGTGTTTTCCACCAGGGTGATGGTCAGCAGGTCGCCAACATCACGCGCGCGCCTGTCGCCATAGAGATTCAAACCAGGGCCGGCGGCGTAGATCGCGCCAGCCGTTGGCGCTGCGGCCTGCACGACGATGGGCTGGACCGGTACCATCGGCGCATAGGGCCGCACATCGCCCGCCAGTGTGCAACCACCTATCAAGGCGGCGCACAAGGCGATGGAAAGTTGGCGCAGGAGTGGGGTGCTGCTCATGACGGTATCCCTTGGCGACCAATCAGACGTTGTTGTTGAGGTAGCCGAGCATCGAGTCGGTGGTGGAGATGGCCTTGGCGTTCATTTCGTAGGCGCGCTGTGTTTCGATCATCGACACCAGCTCTTCGACCACGTTGACGTTGCTGCCTTCCAGCGCACCCTGCACGACGGTACCGAGGCCATTGAGGCCAGGCGTGCCGTTCTGCGCCGGGCCCGA
Organism: Stenotrophomonas sp. STEN029; assembly: GCF_056760015.1. Taxonomy (NCBI): domain Bacteria; kingdom Pseudomonadati; phylum Pseudomonadota; class Gammaproteobacteria; order Lysobacterales; family Lysobacteraceae; genus Stenotrophomonas; species Stenotrophomonas sp. STEN029. The sequence continues at coordinate 7,971 of NZ_JBRREC010000019.1, forward strand.
TGCGGTGGTTTCCAGGTAAAGGTTCTCGCCCTTGGCTTGCAGACCAGCAGGGTTGATGAAGTCGGTAAGCGTCAAGGATCCGATTTCGACTGATGCGGCTTCGCCAGCCATCTTCACGCTGATGGTGCCGTCGGTACCGATGGTCAGCGATTGCGCGCCCTCGGGAATCTGGATGCCGGGCTGCACCGGGTAACCACTGTTGGTCACCAGTTCGCCCTGTGCGTTGATCTGGAAGCTGCCGTCGCGCGTATACGCCGACGTACCGTCGGGCATCATCACTTCAAAGAAGCCGCGGCCATTGGCCATCACGTCAAGCGCGCGACCGGTCTGCTGCTGGCTACCTTGTTCGAAGTGCTTGGAGGTGGCGACGACACGTACACCGGTACCCAGCTGCAGGCCGGTTGGCAACTGCGTCTGTGCCGAGGACGAACCGCCGGGCTGACGTACCTGTTGGTACAACAGGTCTTCAAAGCTGGCGCGGTCGCGCTTGAATCCGGTGGTATTGGTGTTGGCCAGGTTGTTGGAGACAACCGACATGCGTGTCTGTTGCGCATCCAGACCGGTCTTGGCGACCCACAATGCCTGATTCATGGTGCGATTCCTTGGTGACTGATACCGGCCGATTGGCCCTTGCCTGTGTCAATGCATGGGCCGTGCCAAAAACGCCGCCGGAATGTCGACGCTGTTTTTAGTAAGGCTGCTGTGTGTTAATCCGCGCCGTAGCTGCTTTGCCAACAGCGCAGTCGAAGGCATGCGTTTATCCGCAAGCAGCGCAAGCCGAAGGGATGAATGGGGAGTTGCTTCTTTGACGCATCAGGCGGGCAACACACCGCCGCTGCCCTGTTGCGTTCCCCGTAGCAGGGGAGAGCGCGCACTGTGCGTGCGCGTGGGTTCTACGATCAGCCGTTCAGACGAAGCAGGCTGTTTGCGCTGCGCGCGTTTTCGTCACCATGCTTGATGACCTTGACCTGCATTTCAAACTGGCGCTGCAGCTGGATCATCTGCACCAGCGCGCCCGCTGCATCCACGTTGCTGGATTCCAGCATTCCGCTGTCCAAGGCCTTGCCCTGGCGCTGGGCAAAAGGCTGCTGTGGATCGGTGTTGCGCATCAGCCCGTCGAGGCGTCGTTCCAGCCGCTCATTGGGTGCATCAACCACGCGCAGCCGGCCAATCATCGCCATCGTTTGTGGGCCTTCACCCAACGGAATGATCGACAAGGTGCCATCGTGGCCGATCTCCATTGCCTGGTGCGGTGGCACCGCGATCGGATTGCCGTTGTCATCGAGAACCGCATTGCCTTCGGCGGTCACCAACTGTCCGTTCGGCGTCAGTGACAAGGCGCCACTGCGGGTATAGGCCTCACTGCCATCGCTGGACTGCACGGCCAACCAGCTGCCCGGCTGCAGCGACAGATCCAGCGAGTTGCCGGTGATCTGCTGCGCCCCAACGCGACGGTTGAAACCGGCATCCACATGCACGGCATCCACGCGCGACGGAAAGCCCGGTCCCTGGATACGGAAGGCTTCGGTGTTGGCCAACGCTTCCTTGAAGCCCGGCGTATCCGAGTTGGCCAGATTGTGCGACACCGTGGCCTGTGCCTGCAGCGAGGCACGGGCTCCGGTCATGGCAACGTAGAGGGCTTTGTCCATAGGGCGGGGATTCGAGAGTTGGGATTCAGGGTTGGAAAGCGTAAGCAGGGTTGGTGCAGAGGTCGGCGAAACGCTTCAATCCACACGCCTTCCCATCAAGAAACAATCTCAAGGAAAGACAATGGCGGGGTCGGGTCAGGAATCGATGAATTGCCGGCCAATTCCCGATCCCGCCTCGCCAAACCCAGAGTCAACGGATATTGATGATGCTCTGGGTGATCTGGTCCTGGGTGGACACCATCTGCGCGTTGGCCTGGAAGTTGCGCTGGGCAACGATCATGTTGACCAGCTGTTCGGTGAGATCCACCGTTGAGGCTTCCAGCGAGCCGGCTTGGATCTGGCCCAGGTCCGAGGTGTCCGGTGCACCGGTACGCGGGGTGCCTGAAGAGAAGGTTTCTACCCACAGGTTGTTGCCCTGGTTCTGCAGGCCCTGCGGGTTCTTGAAGGTGGTCAGTGCAACCTGGCCCAAGGCCTTGTCATCACCGTTGGTGTAGCGCGCGTAGACAACGCCTTCCTCGGAAATGCTGATTTCATTGAGCTTGCCGGCGGCATAGCCATCCTGGCGGGTATCGCGCATCGCGAACTTCTCGCCGTACTGGGTGGCGCCAGACACGTTCAAGGTCAGGTTGACCACGCCGGCACCGGTGGCCGGGGTGAACGGTGCCAAGGGGATGTCGCCGTCAGTCGGGCTGGTCAATGCGCCGGCGTTGGAGAACTGCAGCAGCGACGGTGCGCCGGCGGACTGGCCGTCGATGTAGTTGTATACCTGCCACTCGTTGGGATTGGCAGTCTTCACGAAGTACGAGGTCTGGGTGTGGCTGACGCCCAACGAGTCGTAAACGGTGACGCCACCGGTGGAATGGTTGTAGCTGTTGGAATCGGTCGGATCGAAGGTGGCGATCGTCGGCTGCGGTGCGTTGCCGGGCAGGGTGAAGGCCATGTTGACCAGGGTGCTCTGCTTGGGCGGGCTGTCGGTGGTGAGCAGCTGCAGGTCGGTCAACTCGCCGTCGAAGCGCGTGCCATCGGCGCTGGGCGCGAATACCTGCAGGCGCGCGCCTTGCGGGTTGATCACGTAGCCGTTGTTGTCGGTCTGGAAATTGCCGGCGCGCGAGTACACGCGGGTACCGTTCATGCTCATGGTAAAGAAGCCTTCGCCGGCTACCGCCAGATCCAGGCTGCGGCCGGTCTGGTCGATGTTGCCCTGCGAGAACTGCTGCGCGACGTTGGTCAGGCGTGCACCCGAGCCAACGGCATTGCGCGACAAACCATAGCTGGTGGCATTGAACAGGTCGGCGAACTCGGCGCGCGACTCCTTGAAGCCGACGGTGTTGACGTTGGCGATGTTGTTGGCGGTGACATTCAGGTCCGCGTTGGCCGCGTTGATGCCCGACAATGAGACGTTGAAGCCCATGGCGATACTCCTGGGAAAACGAAGAGGGGGCTCAGCTGACGCGGAGCACGTAGTCGAGCGGGGCAGTGCCCAGCCCCTTGAGGTTCAGGTACAGGCCATCGGAACCCACGGTCACGCTTTCCACTTCTGCCTGCACGTAGGTGCTGAGCTTGCTCTGCGCACCAGCGGTGTCGGTATGGGTGGCGGTAACGGTGTAGCTGCCAGCCGGCATCCGCTTGCCGTCGGCGTCGGTGCCGTCCCACTGGAATGCCACCTCGCCGGCGGCATTCGCCGGTACGGTCAATTGGGTGACCTTCACGCCGTTGGCATCGGTGATGTCGACAGTCACCGAACCGGCCGATGGCGCGGCAACGGTGCCGCTGGCGCCACCTTCGGCCTCCAGCGCGACCTTGGTCGAGGGCACCATCACTTCGTGGCCGACCAGAGCCGCGCCACGCAGCACCTGGTCGCTGGCCATGGATTGCTGGAAGCCCTTTACCGAGGTGTTCAGATCGGTGATGCCCTGCACCGTGGACAGCTGCGCCATCTGCGCAACCATCTGGCTGTTGTCCATGGGCTTGGTCGGGTCCTGATGCTGCAGCTGGGTGGTCATCAGCTTCAGGAAGTCGGCCTGGTCCAGCGAGCTTTTGTTCTTGCTGGTCGTGGTCGTCGTGTTCGGGGCAGTAAGCCCAAGCGAACTGTACAAATCGTTGTTGACGCTGGTGCTCATGTCGGCAGATTCCTGGGGAGCGGGCTCAGCGGCCCATCGTCAGCGTGGCCAGGGCAAGTTCCTTGGCGGTGCTGAGCATTTCCACACCGGCCTGGTAATTGCGCGAGGTGGAGATGAGGTTGACCATCTGCGCGACCGGATCGACGTCGGGCGAATACACGTAGCCCTCGCCATCGGCCAAGGGATGGTTGGGTTCGTAGCGTTTGATCGGCGCAGCGTCGCTCTGCGCGATTTCCTTGACCTGCACGCCGGTCAGGTTGGGATCGGTGCGACTGGTAACGGCCTGGAAGATCGGTTCCAGCGGCTTGTAGACCGCGTCGGCAGAGCCAGCGATCGAATCGGCATTGGACAGGTTGGAGGCGATGGTGCTCATGCGCACCGACTGCGCCTTCAAGGCGGAACCGGCGATATCGAAGATGGGCAGATTGCTCATGGCGTGCTTCCTTACTGGCCAGTGATGGCAGTGAGCATGGTCTTCACCTTCGACTCGACGAAACTCAACGAGGCGCGGTACTCCAAAGCAGCGCGGCCGTAGGCGGCGCGCTCGGTATCCGGATCAACGGTGTTGCCATCCAGGCTCGGCTGCGCGCCTTCGCGCAGGATCTGGAACGGGTTGAGGCCGGCGTTGCCACCTATGGCGTAATGCTGCTCGGCCGTGGTGTTCAGCAGGCCATTGCCGCTGGTAGCGCCCTGGGCGTTGCGCAGAGCGGCATCGAAGTCGAGGTCGCGGGCCTTGTAGCCGGGCGTGTCGGCATTGCTGAGGTTGCTGGCGATCAGCTTCATGCGCTGCTCGCGCAGCGGCATCGCCTGGGCATGGATGCCGAGATAGTTGGAAAACAGGTTGGCCATGTGGAACCTCCCACGGAACGTTGCCGGGGAAGCTGCAAAACCTGTGCCAGAAAGCCATGTAGTGCCGAGCCATGCTCGGCAGGGGCGCCACAAGAGAGCCGCCCCGACGCTGCAGGAGCGGCGTAAGCCGCGAAACCAGCGCTGCGTCGGCCCGCAAAGAGCCGACCCCTCCCCAACCCCTCCCCTTGGCTTCGGCAAAGGGAGGGAGCGAATCTGTAGTGCCGAGCCATGCTTGGCAGGGGGGCGTTACCGGTGGAGCTCCTGCCGAGCATGGCTCGGCACTACAGGAGCCATGGCTCAGCTGTACGCGTACTGGGTCTCAGCCACATGCCGCAGCCGCTGCAGCACGAAATCAGCCAGCTCATGCGGGCTGTACTTGGCCACGAAGGCGTTGGCGCCTACGCGCTCGACCATCGCGTTGTTGAATACGCCCGACAGGGACGTGTGCAACAGCACATAAAGACCAGCCAAACCCGGGTGGCGGCGGATTTCCGTCGTCAGGGTGTAGCCATCCATCGCTGGCATCTCGATGTCGGAGATCACCATGGCATAGCGTTCGGCCGGGTTCTCGCCCGATGCCTGGATCTGCAGCAGATGCTCCAACGCCTGCTTGCCGTCGGAGAGCAGGGTTGCACTCACCCCCAGCTGGTCCAGCACGCTGCGTATCTGTTGGCGGGCCACGCGCGAGTCGTCGACGACCAGTACCTGCATCTGTGGCGCATCGGCAGGCAGGGCCATCGAAGGGTCGAGCACGGCCTCGCTGCGTACCTGGGCAATATCGGCCAGCACGCTCTCGACGTCGATCACCTGGATCAGTTCGCCCTGAAAGCGGGTAACTGCGGTCAAATACGTCGATTCGGCGCCCAATTCCGGCGGTGGGTGAATATCTTCCACCGCAATATTGACGATGCGCTCGACTCCGCTGACCAGGAAGCCCTGTACCGAGCGGTTGAACTCGGTCACCACCAGATAGCCTGGCGAGGTGTCGGCCTCGGGTTCGCGCTCGGGATGGCCGATGGCCAGGCCAAGATCCAGCACCGGCACCGAGCGGCCACGCACGTCGGCTACGCCGGCAAACTGGGTCGGCAGGCCGGGCACCTGGAACAGTGCCGGACGGCGCAGCACCTCCTGCACCTTGAATACATTCACGCCAAAAAGCTGACGTCCGCCAAGGCGGAACAGCAGCAGGGCAAGGCGGTTGTGGCCGGCCAGCCGGGTCCGCTGGTCAATTCGGTTGAGCAGGTCTTGTGACATGAGTGCTGTATCGGCTGCAGGTGCCGACAACTTGAGTGCTCGCCAGCCGGGCAATTGGCACGGCGCTTGCAGCGACATCCAGCGAACTGTTCCTGAGCCGGTGGCCGCCGCTGATGCGCTTACTCCTTTCTATCTGCCTGCTGTTGCCATCACTGGCCGGGGCCACCGCTTTCCAGCCGGTGGAGTCGATCCGTTCCGCAGCCCTGGCCACGCTGGGGGCAGGGGAGAGCGGTGAAGCCAATGTCGATGCCAACCTGCGCCTGCCGGCCTGCAGCCAGCCTCTGCAGGCCAAGGTCACCGCCAACACAACGGTTGAGGTTGCCTGTCCGCAGGCGGGCGGTTGGCGCTTGTTCGTGCCGGTGAAAGTGCGCCGGGAGCAGCAGGTACTGGTGTTGGCCCGGGGCGTGGCGGCTGGAGAAACGCTGGCAGCGGCCGATATAAGCAGTGTCAAGCGTGACACGGCACGCCTGGCTGGCGCCGTGCTGTTGAATCCGGAGGCGGCCGTGGGCCGGGTGGCGCGGCGTGCATTGAGCGCTGGCAGCCTGCTGTCAGCGACCGATCTGGTTGCGCCTCGTACCGTCCGCCGCGGCGATAATGTCGCCCTGGTGTCCCGCCGCGGCGGGGTGGAGGTGCGTATGGCAGGCAAGGCCTTGGGCGACGCTGGCGAGGGCGAACGGGTCTCGGTCGAGAACCTGTCTTCACGCCGGGTGATGCAGGGTATCGCCACGCCCGCTGGCGACGTGCTGGTCAGCCGATAAATTGCTAAAGAACTGGCCGGCGTTGCCGTTATCGTTTTTGAACCGAATCAGGACTCCATCACATGAGCCAGAAAATCGACGGTGGTATTCAGGCCGCAGCGCAGTTGCGCAGCGTAGCCATCAACACCAAGGTGGCCGCCGCAGGCGATGCCAAGCCCAAGCCGGTGGAGGCAGCCGATAGCGTGCGCCTGACCGGTGAAGCGACCCAGCTGCAGGCCGTGCAGCGTGAGCTGAGCGCCGCCCCCGCCATCGACCAGGCCCGTGTGCAGGCCGTGCGCGAGGCGCTGGAAAACGGCAGCTACAAGATCAATCCCGACGCCATCGCCACGCGCATGCTGGGCCTGGACCAGCAGCTGCAGGGATGAACCTGTCCATGGGCGACCCGTTGCAGCGCCTGAGCGAAGCGCTGGACCGCGAACAGCGCGCCTTGGCCGAGCACGATGTGCCGGCCCTGGTTGCCGCCACGGGCAACAAACTGGAAGCCCTGCGCGAGCTGGAGCGGCAGCCCCCGCTGCATGAAGCCGAGAAGCTCAAGGAGCTGGCAGAGCGCAACCATGCCAACGGCATGTTGCTGGCTCGCCGCCGCCGCGAGGTCAACTGGGCGCTGCGTCAGCTTGGGCGTAGCGAGAGTGCGCCTTCTTACGATGCCAAGGGGCAGGCCCAGACCGTACATGCACGGCGGCCGCTGGCCGTGGCCTGATCGTTGCCAAACGCGGCGCCCTCGCCGCGATCAAGTACGCACATCCAGCTATAGTGGCGGCCTGTTCCTGAGCTTGTACCGGCCGCCGTGACCCAGATCGACAGCAGCACCCTCATGCCTATTCCCTCGGCGGCCACATTGCGAGCCCTCGGCGAGCGTGTCCAGCATGGGATGCTGGTCTTCAGCGGCAAATTTGAAGTCAGCATCGCCAATGGTCTGGTGCGCGAATTGTTTGGCGTGGATGGCCCGGGCAGTGTCGATCTTGGTCGCCAGCTTGAGGCCTTGTTGCCGCCGTTCGCGCTGTCGCAGGCCCGTGCTTCGGGTAGCTGGGTCGGCAGCCTGCCGGTTGGCGAGCGGGTCATCACCCTGCATCTGCACCATCACAGTGATGAGGCCGGCGAAGCGTTCCTGGCGCTGTTCCAGCATATCGACGGCCCGGAAGACTACGAGCGCGAGCTGCAGCAACGGCATGCCGAGCTGCGTCAGGCCTATCTTCGCTTGAACGGTACCCAGGAAAAGCTGCTGCAGTCGGAGAAGATGGCCTCCATTGGCCAGCTTGCCGCCGGCGTCGCCCACGAGATCAACAATCCGATCGGCTACGTCCACTCCAACCTGGGCAGCCTGCAGGAGTATCTGCGCAGCCTGTTTACGGTGATCGAGGCCTATGAGCGTGCGTTGCGCGCGCCCGATCCGAAGGCCTTGATCCCGGAAATCGATGATATCCGCGACCGTCTGGACATCGATTTCATCAGTCGCGACCTGCCGCAGCTGATGGCTGAATCACGCGAAGGTATCGAGCGGGTGACCCGCATCGTGCGCGATCTCAAGGATTTCTCGTACTCCGGCCGCGACGAGTCGTGGAAGCTGGTCGACCTGCATGCCGGCCTCGAATCGACCATCAACATCATCTGGAACGAGCTCAAGTACAAGGTCACGCTGGAACGTCGCTACGGCGAACTGCCGATGATCGAATGCCTGCCATCGGAGCTCAACCAGGTCTATATGAACCTGCTGCTCAACGCCGGCCATGCGATTGCCGATCGCGGCAACATCGTAGTCAGCACCGGCGTCAATGGTGATGAAGTGTGGGTTGAGTTCAAGGATGACGGCGCGGGTATTTCGCCGGAATTGCGACAGCGCATCTTCGACCCGTTCTTCACCACCAAGCCGGTCGGCAGCGGTACCGGGCTTGGCCTGTCGATCTCCTACGGCATCATCAACAAGCATCACGGCCGCATCGACCTGGACAGCACGGTAGGCGAGGGCTCCTGCTTCCGCATCGTGCTGCCGATCCGCCAGCCGAAGTAATCGAAGGGCGCGGCTGCAGGATCGTGGGATTGCAGGACTGTGGGAGCGGCGTCAGCCGCGAAGCTGGTGGCGTGTCGGTCATTGCAATATCTGCAATCACCGATGTCCTGCAGGCGGCCTTTCATCGATGCATCCTGCAATTGCGCCGGATGCATGTGGGTCTGAGTTGTCAGTAGCTTCGCGGCTTATGCCGCTCCCACAAAAAAACAGGGAAAGGACTGGCTGAAACCTACGCCGCCCCCACACCCTGCTTTTCATCATGGGTGCGGAAGGCCTGGCGGATGTGCTCGCGCAGCTCGTCGTCATTCCATGGTTTGGTCAGGAAACGGTAGATCGCACCGCGGTTGATCGCGTCGGTGACGGTGTTCAGATCGGTATAGCCCGAGAGCACCAGGCGGATCGTGTCCGGATACAACATCTTTACCCGGCCAAGGAACTCGGTGCCGCTCATGTCGCTCATGCGCTGGTCGGACAGGATCACCTGCACGTCATTGATTGCCAGCAGATCGAAGGCGTCACGCACATTGCCGGCGGCGAGGATCCGGTAACCATCGCGGCGGAACAGGCGCACCAGCGAGCGCAGCACGTTTTCTTCGTCGTCCAGCAGCAGCAGCGTGCGGTCAGGACGGGTTTCGGCGAATGCCTCCGGCCGCAGGTAGCGGCGCCGCAAGGTCATGCCGGCGGCGTCGGCCGACATCGGCTCGCCAAACAGATAGCCCTGGAACACATCGCAGTCATTGCGGCGCAGGAAGCCAAGCTGGGCCTGCGATTCCACGCCGTTGGCGATCACCGTCATGCCCAACTGGTGGCCCATGGCGATGATGGCGCGGCTGATCGCGGCCTCACGGTTTGCCGCAGGTGCGCTCTTGATGAAGCTGCGGTCGATCTTGAGCTTGTCCACGGGATAGCGGACCAGTGCGCTCAGGCTCGAATCACCGGTACCGAAGTTGTCCAGGCACAGGCTGATGCCTTCGTTGCGCAGGTTGGCCAGGGTCTCGTGGACGAAGTTGACGTTGTTGGTCAGCGCGCTTTCGTTGATTTCAAGGGTCAGCATGCGTGCAGGCACGCCGATGGACTGCAGCATCGCCATCACTTCGGTGAAGAAGTTCGGGCGCAGCAGCTGCAGGGTCGATACGTTGACCGCCACGTTGAAATCTTCGAAGCCCTGATCACGCCAGACCTTGGCTTGGCGCAGTGTCGTTTCCAGCACCCAGGCGCCGATCTGCACGATGATCCCGAGCCGCTCGGCGGTACGCATGAAGCGTTCGGGCACCAGCATGCCCAGGGTAGGGGACTGCCAGCGCAGCAGCGCCTCCATGCCCATGACGTGACCATCGCGGGCGCTGACCAGCGGTTGGTAGCGCAGCCGCAGTTCACCGTTGTCGATGGCGTCCACCAGCTGCCGCGAGATGATGCTCTCGCTGTGCGCACTGCTGGGCTTGTGCAATACGTGCACGTGCACCGCGTTGCCGCCTTCGCGACCGGCCTGGTGCAGGGCGTCTTCGGCCAGATCGAGCACGCCGGTCGCGGTATTGGAATGCTCGGGGCAGAGGCCAACCCCGATCTTGGCAGTCAGGAACAAGGTGTAAGGCAGCACCGACAATGGCAGCTCGATCTGCTGGCGTATCTGCTCGGCGAAGGCCTCCGGTGTCGGTGTCTGGCTGCTGCGGGGCACCGCGATCAGGAATTCGTCGCTGCCGTGTCGCCACAACTTGCCGCGGTCGCCCAGAAAGCCACGCAGGCGCTCGGCGATCAGGATCAAGGCCTGATCACCCACCTCGGCACTCATGTTCTCGTTGACCGATGCGAAGTGGTCGATGTCCAGGTGCAGCAGCATCAACGACGTGCCGGTGCGGTTGGCGGCGTCCACCAAGGTGGCCAGCTCGGGATTGCCCGCACCCAGCCGTGCAGGGCGCGCGTCGTTGCGGTCACCGAGCGAAGGAGGGCTGTTGTTCCACATCGGGCGGGGTCCTTGGGGGGTCACTGTGCGTCCATTGCGTAGGGTAAACGCAGATCAATACGGGTGCCTGCACCCGGCGCGGTCTCGATTTGCAGGCTGCCGCCGGCACTCTGCGCGCGTTCGCGCATCACGATCATGCCAAGGCCGCGCGGGCCGGCGGGGTCAAAGCCTTCGCCATCGTCCACGACCTGCAGGTGCAGGTCGCCAGTGTCGCTGTTGCGCAGCGACAGCGATACCTGGCTGGCGCTGGCGTGGCGCAGTGCGTTGGTAAGGCTTTCCTGGGCAATACGGAAACAGGCCTGCTCGACCTCGTTGCTGGGACGACGCGGCAGCGCATCCACATCCAGCAGAAGTTCAACGTCGGTGGAGCGGAACAGCAGCCCGGCCTGCCAGCGCAGCGCAGCCTCCAGGCCCAACGCATCGAGCTGCGGCGGTCGCAACAGCATCGACAGATTGCGTAGCTTGATCACCGTGCTGTCAGCCAGCTCGATGATCTGGTCGATGTCGTCCTGACGGCGCGGCTTGTTTTCTTCATCGCGGGCTGCGCAGGCGGCCAGTTTCATTGCGGTGATGGCCTGGCCGATGTCGTCATGCAGATCACGTGAGATGGAGCGACGCTCATCCTCCTGCAACGAAAACAAGCGGCCCGCCATGGCCTGCAGCTCGGCGTTGCTGGTGGCCAGGGCAACCCGGCCATGTTCCAGCTCACTCAAATCGCGGATGACAAAGAGTTGGCAGGCTTTGCCATCATGGTGCAGCTGCTGGGTGGTCACCATGGCATGAAAAGGCTCGCCGCCCATCCGCGACAGCTGCACCGGGAGCTCGCTCTTGCTTGAACGCGGGCCATGCCTGCCGAGGTTGGTCAGCGACTGGATGGCGCCACCGCTGCGACCGGCGCCCATGCCCAGAATGCCGCGTGCGGCTGGATTGGCATAAAGAACGGTATCGCCGTCAGCGATCACTACGCCGTCATGCAGTAGCGCTCCCAGCTGTTCGAACTCGGCAGGCAGCCGGCCATGCAAGTGCGCTGCCGGCATCCATGACCGGAGCTGGTACCAGAGCAGCATCAGCGCCGCACAGATTGCCACCGCGATGGCCGTCACACTTTGGCTCCGCCAGCCCGATGAGTCCGCATCCGTTGCCAGCAATACCGCCACACCGGCCGTCAAAAAAACGGCCAAACCAAGCAGCCAAAGCATGCGTGCACGCCGCCGCAGGAGTGCGAAGGGCACGGGTGGAGCGGAAGTGGCCGGATCGGCTTGCATGGTGAGCGGGGGTTTGGACAAGCGTCGGCGCAGTTTAACGGCTTGTGCACATAGCGCACGACGAAGTGCTCAATTCTGCCGAGTTGGTGCCGTTATCGAATGGGTACCCGGTTTGTCGGGCGTGGAGATAGATCGCGTGGATCGCGGCGTCATAGCTAGCCTGCTTCGTCACCCGTTGAATGCGGCCGTCGTGCTGCTGGACACGGACGGGCAACCATTGGCCGCCAATGGCATGGCCAGGGAGCTGGGCCTGCCCGAACGCCTGTCACGTTATTGCGCGCAACTTGCCGGCATCCGGCAGCGGCTGGACCGGCACGAGGCAGTGGCCTGCCCGCTGCCCGGTGCCGGCGAGCGCTTGGACGGCTGGCTCAGCGTGGTCCAGTCGCCCTCGGCGGTGCCGTTGGGGTATTTGTACTCCCTGGCCAGCGATACCGAGGCGCGCAATGCCCGTTGGGCGATGGCGATGGAATCGGCAGGCCACAGTCTGTGGGACTGGGATATCGTCAGCGACGCGGTCACCCGCGCCAGTCCGGCGCATGTCGCCAACGCGGCGCAACCTGGCATCGGCCTGCTTGACGAAGTCCATCCGGACGACCAACTGCAGCTGCGCCAGGCCATTGCCGCGCACCTGCATGACCCGCAGGTGCCCTTTGCCTGCCAGTTTCGCCTGCGTCAGGCTGACGGCAGCTGGCATTGGGTGCTGGATCGCGGCCAGGTAGTTACCCGCGCAGGGGATGGTCAGCCGTTGCGGATGGTTGGTACGTATACCGATATCCAGCAACAGAAGTCGCTGGAGGACGAGCTGCGTTCGCAGCAGGCTCTGCTGCGCCGCGCCCAGCGTGTGGCTGGCATGGGCAGCTGGGTATGGGAGCCGCAGCGCAAGCGCGTGCAGTGGTCCGAGGAATTTGCCGCCGCCATTGGCTGGAGCAATGCCGCGCTACCGACCGGACGGCAGTGGTTGCGCAATCTGAACAGCGATGCCCGCACGCATCTGTTCTGCAGCTGGCGGCGCCTGCTGGATGAGGCCAAAGGTGGCAGCTTCGATATCACCTGGGGTCGCGACCCGGTGACCCAGCAGCAGCTGCGCATCTGGGTGGAGCTTGATTACGATACCGCCGGCAGCCTGCACCGCGTGTTGGGGCAGGTGCAGAACATCAGCAATCAGCGCCGTACCGATGCCTTGATCCGCTGGCGCACCGAATTGCTGAACCGCGTGTCCGCGCTGGGCCGTATCGGCGGCTGCGAGATCGAGGTCAGTACTCGCGCGATGCAATGGACCGAGGAGTGCTACCGCATCCACGGCCTGCGCAAGGCGCCGATGACCCTGGACCAGGCATTGGACCTTTACATCCCGGACTCGCGCGACAACTTCGAGTCGGCGTTGCTGCGCATCGCCGAAGGCGGGCTGCCGGAACAGCTTGATCTGTGCTTCTATCGTCCGTCCGGGCAGCGGGTGTGGGTGCAGGTGCTGATCGAACTGGACCAGCGTGATGGCTTGCCCGAACGATTCGTCGTGCTGTTCCGCGACATCACCCGCGAACGCGAGGCCGATGAACGGCTGGAACTGCTGGCCCACTACGACCTGCTGACCGGCCTGCCCAATCGCATGCTGCTGCGTGAGCAGGGCTCGGAAGCGATCATCGAGGCGCGCGAACGTGGTGCCGTCCTGGCGATGCTGTTCATCGACCTGGACGGCTTCAAAAGCATCAATGACACCTTCGGTCACGCCACCGGTGACATGTTGCTGAAGGCCGCGGCGGCGCGCCTGCACCAGAACCTGCGCAACGCAGACCTGTTCGCTCGCTTCAACGGTGATGAGTTCATCGTGATCCTGCGCAACCTGGTTGAGCCTGATGATGCCGGTCATGTGGCGCGCAAGCTGATTGCCTCGCTGGCTGAGCCGCTCTACCGCGAGGATGTCACCTTGAAGGTTGGTGCCAGTGTGGGTATCGCGCTGCTGGACGAAGGGCGTAATGACTTCGACAGCCTGCTGCGTGCGGCCGATGCGGCCATGCATGCGGCCAAGGAGGCTGGTCGCAATACCTACCAGTATTACAGCCAGGATGCGCTGGCTCGCACCCAGCGCCGGGTCGAGATCGAACATGCATTGCATGGAGCGGTCGAACGCGACGAGTTCAGTCTGGTCTACCAACCGCTGGTGCACGCCAATGGCGACGCCATTCCCTCGATCGAAGCGCTGCTGCGCTGGAACAGCGGCAGGATCGGCTCATGCAGTCCCGCCGAGTTCATCCCGATCGCAGAGAAATGCGGCGAGATCATCCATATCGGCGACTGGGTGCTGCAGGAAGTCTGCCGGCAAGCCGTGGTCTGGCAGCAGGCCGGGTTGAAGTTCGAGCGCATCGCAGTCAACGTGTCCGCCTTGCAATTGCGTGATCGCGGCTTTGCCGAACGCGTTGTCAGCATCTGCCAGCAGTACGGCTGGCCGCCACAGCGGCTGGAGCTGGAGCTGACCGAGTCGGCGCTGATCCGCGACACCGATGCGCTGCGCCAGTGTTTTGATGTCTTCGAACAGCACGGCATTCCGCTTGCGGTGGATGATTTCGGTACCGGTTTCTCCAACCTGCATTACCTGAACCGTTTCCCGGTGCAGCGACTGAAGATCGACCGCAGCTTCGTGCAGGGCATGTTGCACGACGTCGGCACCGCCGAGGTTACCCAGGCCATCGTGCATCTGGGTCATGCGCTGGGCATGTTGGTGGTGGCGGAGGGCGTGGAAACCCCGGCCGAAGCAACGATGCTGATCCAGCAGGGCTGCGATGAACTGCAGGGCTATCTGTTCTCGCGACCACTGCGACCGCGCGAGATGGTGCAGTGGCTGCGCAGCGGTCCGGGCGAGTTGCTTGAATCGCCGAGCCAGGGCGCGATCACCACAATCAGCGCAACCCACTGATCGACGGCAAGAACAAATACAAGCCCGGCTGCCTGATCCGCAGCCGGGTTTTTTCGTCCTGTGGGAGCGGCGTAAGCCGCGAAGCTGGCGATGCTGGCAGGCCTTGACCCGATGCTATGCGTGCTTCGCGGCTTACGCCGCTCCTACAAAGATAGCTGCGGTGCACGAGGACATGTGACCCGGCAACGGCTGCGGAGCATCAATTCTCCACTGCTTCTGCCTTGACCGAGCCAGTCTGCTCACCGGGTGTGGGAGCGGCGTAAGCCGCGAAGCTGGTGTTGCTGGCAGGCCTTCATCTGATGATGTGCGTGTTTCGCGGCTTGCGCCGCTCCCAAAGGGCATTGTGCGCGCACGCATGTTGACCGGTTGGGGCGGTGTCTCAGGGAACGGACAGGTCCCAGTCGATGCTGCTTGTGAGCCAATCGGTCTCTTCTGCCTGACCAGGGGGCGTGTCTTGAGCGCGCAGTGCACGCAGTTCCAGCAGCTCCTGCCGTGCATGCTGTTCAAGCCGCGCGAGTTGTTCGCGTCGACTCAGCGGACTGCCGTTGGCGATAGGTGATGGAAGCATGGCGTCATCAGCCTGCGATGCTGGCTCGGCGTTGCTGTTGGCGGTGGAGCGGGATGTCAGCATATATCAGCGTGGTTGCAGCAACAGCAAAGCCCCGGCCAAGGGCCGGGGCTCGGGTGCAGGGATGGAGCAGTGCGAAATCAGAACAACTCTACCGTGCCAGCGCCCATGCTCTGCTGGGACACCGGCTTGTGCGGCGGGCGTTCCCATTCCACGCGCATTTCGCGCAGGCGGTTGCCGGTGCGCTGCAGTGCGCTAACCATCTCGCCATCGAAGACGCCGCCGTTACGGTGCAGCAGTTCCTGCAGCGCCACGGCTTCGCGGTTGATCGCGCCAAGACGGTCAAGATGGGTGTGCACGCCGCCCAGGGCCTGGGTGGCGATGTCCTCGAACTGCAGGGCGCGCACGGCTTCGGCCACGCTGCCGTCGATGGCGCGGCCGCATTCGGAGATCTCGCGCATGCCATCACCCAGCGAGGCGTTGATGGCGGCAACACTGTCCAGCATCGAGGCTGCTTCGTGGCGGGCTTCGCGGGACCGGTCCATGTCGCGTGAGGCCATGTGGGTGACGGTTTCACGCACCTTGGCAATCGCGTCCTTGGAGCTGTGGGCCAGCTTGCGGATCTGCTCGTTGAAGGTGGTGGAGCGCTCGGACAGATTGCGCACCTCGTCGGCCACCACGGCGAAGCCACGACCGGCTTCACCGGCACGCGCGGCTTCGATGGCGGCATTCAAGGCCAGCAGGTTGGTCTGGTCGGCGATCGACTTGACGTCTTCCAGCAGGGCGAAGATGCCATCCAGGTGCTGCGCCATCTGGTCGATGTGCTGCACGGTGTTGCTGCTCTGGCCGCTGACCTGCTCAAGTGCTTCCACCAGCTGTTCCATCTGGTGGCTGGCATTCTGGGCGAAGCGGGCCACGTCGACACCGCCGCCACCTTCATCACCGGCGCGGTCAACGATGCGGGCCAATGCCTGGCTCTGCTGGCGCGACTTGCGGCTCATCGCATCGAAGCTGCCGCCCAGGCCGCCGACGGCCTGCCGGATCAGCTCGCGGGCGCGCTCGATCTCGCTGCGCGAACCATCGATTTCGTTGCTGACAAAGCTGCGCAGTTCGTTGAGCAGCTGGTCCTGCTCCTTCAGCACCTTGGCGTGCTCAGGCGAGCGCTGGCTTTGCGAATGCACGCTCCACCAGGCAAACACCAGCCAGCTCAGCACCATGGTGGTCAGGATCGCCCACAGGGCCGCGGAGGGCCAGGACAGGACGGCAGCGACCACAACCAGAAGGGTGAGGACAAGCGGGGCTGCCAAACGGATTGCAATACGTGAATACATGGACGTTCTCGGGAGAGTCACGAATGCAGTATCGGCAGTGGGCAGGGTGTCTTTAGGCCACTGGCGTGAATCCCGGGAGGTTTTGCGATGCAGGCCCGCAACCGCTGCGATTGCGGGCCTTGAAAATCAGCGCAGACGGCGCTCGATGGCTTCGAGCATGGCCTTGCGCGAGAACAGGAAATCCCAGTAAGCGCCGCCAAGCTGGCGCCACAGCACCGCCGAGCGTACCGCCGCCAGCAGCAGCGCCCGGATCTCCGACACCACCATCGCCTGGCCCAGGTAGTGCGGGTTGCCCTGCACCATGATCTTCGGCTTGAGCTGGCTGATGGTGTCTGCATACAGCGCGCCCATCGCGCTCAGTACGTCCGGGTGGCAGCTGTCGCCGCGTTCCTGGGCAATGCTTGCAGCGCGCTCGATGCCGGCTTCAACCTTGTCGACCGTGGCGCCTTCACGCACGAAGCGACGTTCCAGCTGCATCACCGACAGCGCGAGCCGCGGCAGCAGGTCGTCCTTGCCCTGGTTGCGGAAGTAATCGCGCAGCAGGCGCAGGCCGGGTTCCACCTGGTTGGCACTGCCGTACACGGCAGCGGGCGAGCTGGCATCAATACGCATTACGCTGTCCATTGCGGTACGCACCACGGCGCTCTCCGAATGGCCGGTTTCTGCGATGCGGCGGACCTGCTGCAAGGCCTGGGCAATGCCAGCCAGGGCAAGTACGCGGTCATCGATGGAAAAGGTCATGGTCATCTCTCAAGGGGAAACAGGGGCGGCCAAACGGCGCTCCAGGGGTGCATCGGTGGCGGCGATCACCGCGCCGCCCAGGCATTCCATGCCGTCGTACAGCACCAGTGATTGGCCGGGGGTGACGGCGCGTTGCGGGCGCGCGAAATGCACGTCCAGCGTACCGTCATCACGCACCTTCACGGTGCAGGCTTCGTCGGGTTGGCGGTAGCGGGTCTGCGCGGTGCACTCGAACTCGCGCGCGGGCGGGGCACCTGCAATCCAGTGCATGGCCTCGCTGCGCAGCCAGTTGGACTGCAGCCAGGGGCTGTCATGGCCCTGGTCGACGTACAGGATATTGCGGGCTACGTCCTTGCCGACCACGAACCACGGCGCGGCCGGGCGCCCACGCACGCCGCCGATATTCAGGCCCTCGCGCTGGCCAAGGGTGAAATAGAACACGCCGGGGTGACGGGCGATCACCTGGCCATCGGGGTCGTGGATCTCGCCCTCGCGGGCCGGCAGGTACTGGCCAAGGAACTCACGGAAATCGCGTTCGCCGATGAAGCAGATGCCCGTCGAATCCTTCTTGGCATGCGTGGGCAGGCCAGCGTCACGGGCGATGCGGCGCAGCTCGCTCTTCTCCATGTGCCCGATCGGGAACAGGGTGGCTGCCAGCTGGGTCTGGCCCAGCTGGTGCAGGAAATAGCTCTGGTCCTTGCCACGATCGGCACCGCGCAGCAGGCGCCAGCGGCCGCCGGAGTGGTCGACCTGGGCGTAGTGGCCGGTGGCGATGCGCTCGGCGCCCAGCTCGCGCGCGGCGTCCAGGAAGTGCTTGAACTTGACCTCGCGGTTGCACAGCACATCCGGGTTGGGCGTGCGGCCAGCCGCATATTCGGCCAGGAAATGCTCGAACACACCCCGCCAGTATTCGCTGGAGAAATCGCGGAAGTGGAACGGGATGTCGAGCCGGCCGCAGACCGCCACGGCGTCGCGGCGATCATCCTCGGCACGGCAATGGCCGCTGCCATCGTCGGCCCAGTTCTGCATGAACAGACCGGCGACATCCAGGCCTTGCTGGACCAGGGTAAGTGCTGCCACCGACGAGTCCACGCCGCCGGAGACGCCCACCACGATGTTGGGATTGCTCACGGTGCCACCTGTCGCACAATCGAAAGCGGGTAGCGCTGCCCGGCCAGCCAGTCGGAAATCGTATGCCAGACCAGCGGGCTGCGCAGCCGCGCCATATCGGCCTGCAGGGCTACCGGGCTCATCCACAGCGCCTGCACGATGCCAGTGTCCAGCGCCTGCTGCGGGTGGTGCTGCAGCGGTTCGGCGGAGAAGGCAAAGCGCAGGAACGGCGTGCCGTCGGCGGCCGTCCATTGATAGCTGCCGATGAAGCCGGTCAGGTGCACGTCCCAACCGGTCTCTTCGCGGGTTTCACGCACGGCCGCCTCGAGCAGGCTTTCGCCTGGCTCGAGATGGCCGGCCGGCTGGTTCAATACCCGCCGGCCGTTCTTTTCTTCTTCCACCAGCAGCAGTTGCCCTGCGCGGGAGACCACGGTGGCCACGGTCACATGTGGCGCCCATCGCTGGGACTGCAATGCATTCACGCTCAGTACTCGTCCTTGGACGTCATTTCCAGCTCGATCGCATCGGCGCTCTTGGCGGCGGCGTCGATGGCATCGGAAATCACTTCCGCGCTGGCATCGGCGTCAATCTTCACCACGAACATGGCCACCTCGCCCTGCTTCACCCAGCCGCCGAGCTTGGAGTCGTTGGAATCCTCCAGCAGGCGGTTGGCGACCAGTGCCGGGAACTGCGGACCTTCGGACTTGTAGCCCGGCGACCAGATTTCGCGCACGTGGTGGCTGCCATAGGTTTCGACGTTGGAGCGCACGAACACCAGCTGGGTACGGTCATCGTCCATTTCAAAGACCAGCTGGTAGTCACCGTCGCTGTCTACCTCGTACTTGTACTTGAGGGTATCAAGCAGGCGACCGACCGCACGGTCCGGTTCGCCGGCAAAAGCGGTTCCAGCGGTGGCGGTGGCCAAGGTCAGCAGGGCGATGCTGAGTACGGACTTCTTCATGTTTTCCCCAAGGAATGGATGGTTAGCCGGTAAATTGTGCGGGGGCGAGGGGGCAGACGTCCAATGGTCAAAAGACAGCCAACTGGAACGGCTATAATCGCCAGATGTCCCAGAAGACCCAACACGACAGCGAACACGGCCTGCTGGTAGCTCCCGGCAAGCCCGAGGTTGCGCCCCCGCCGCAGTACCAGGTGATGCTGCTGAACGACGATTACACCCCGATGGACTTCGTGGTGACTGTCCTGCAGAGCTTTTTCTCGATGGACATGGACAAGGCCACCCAGGTGATGCTGCACGTCCATACCCGCGGCCGTGGCATCTGCGGTGTGTATACCCGGGAAGTCGCCGAGACCAAGGTTGCCCAGGTCAATGAGTTCTCGCGGATGAACCAGCACCCACTGATGTGCACGATGGAGCGGGCCTGAGCCTGCCTTGGGCGCCGATCCAGCGCTTGGCTTTCTCCCCATGCGGCAGGGTTATCAGCATCGGCGGCGCAGCGGACACTTACCTGCTGTAGAACTGCCGGTATGCCCGGGTGAGGCAGTCCGGGCTGGCGGAACGATCCGTTTCGCGCGAGACACACAATCCCGATCCAAGCCCCTGTTCCTGCGTCGAAAGTGAATGCAGGATTCACGGAGGCGGGCGATTTGCCGTGCCTGCCGGCCCGGCGTCTACATCTTCGTCATTACGGTGCTGGAAAAATCGTCGTCAGGCCGCATATTGTCTCCAACCGCAACCGGAGTGCCTTATGTTCAGTAAAGACCTCGAGCAGACCATTGGTCAGTGCTACAAGCGCGCCCGAGAAGCCCGTCATGAGTACATGACGGTTGAACATCTACTGTTGGCGTTGTTGGAGAATGCTTCGGCGCAGGCGGTTCTCAAAGCCTGCGGCGCGGACCTGGAGCGCCTGGGTCGCGAGCTGGCGAAGGCGATCAATGCCTCGGTCTCGTTGCTGGCCGAGGATGACGGCCGGGATACGCAGCCGACCCTGGGCTTCCAGCGGGTGCTGCAGCGGGCCGTGTACCACGTACAGTCCTCCGGCAAGAAGGAGGTCACCGGTGCCAATGTGCTGGTCGCCATCTTCGGCGAGAAGGAGTCGCACGCGGTCTATTACCTCAACCAGCAGGACGTGACCCGCCTGGATGTGGTCAATTACCTGTCCCACGGCGTGGGCAAGAGTGGCGATGACCCGGAAATGTCTTCCCCGCTGGAAGGTGAGGGCAGGACCGAAGGCAGTGAGGGGGAAGGCAAGGGCGATTCCCTGGCCGAGTTCGCCAGCAATCTCAACGAACAGGCCAAGGCTGGGCGGATCGATCCGCTGGTTGGGCGCCGCGACGAGATCGAGCGTACCATCCAGGTGCTGTGCCGCCGCCGCAAGAACAACCCGTTGTATGTCGGCGAGGCCGGCGTCGGCAAGACCGCCATCGCCGAAGGCCTGGCCAAGCGCATCGTCGATGGTGAGGTGCCGGACGTGCTTGCCGATGCGGTGATCTATTCGCTGGATCTGGGCGCGCTGGTGGCTGGCACCAAGTACCGCGGCGACTTCGAGAAGCGCCTGAAGGGCGTGATCACCGCGCTGAAGAAGATTCCCAACTCGGTGCTGTTCATCGACGAAATCCACACCATCATCGGTGCCGGTTCGGCGTCGGGTGGCACCATGGATGCGTCCAACCTGATCAAGCCGGCGCTTGCCTCCGGTGAGCTGCGCTGCATCGGCTCAACCACGTTCCAGGAATACCGTGGCATCTTCGAGAAGGATCGTGCCCTGGCGCGGCGCTTCCAGAAGATCGACATCGTCGAGCCGACCATCGGCGAGACCTTCGAGATCCTCAAGGGCCTGCGGCCGAAATACGAGGCGCACCACAGTGTGACCTATGCCGACGATGCATTGCAGGCGGCGGTGGACCTGTCGGTCAAGCACATTGCGGATCGCCTGTTGCCGGACAAGGCCATCGATGTGATCGACGAGGCCGGTGCGCGCCAACGCCTGTTGCCGGAAGGCCAGCGCAAGGAGCGCATCGACATCGAGGAGATCGAAGCGATCGTCGCCAAGATGGCACGGATTCCGGCCAAGCAGGTTACGGCGACCGACAAGGATGTGCTGCAGCATCTGGAGCGCAACCTGAAGATGGTGATCTTTGGCCAGGACCAGGGCATCGAATCGCTGGCTTCGGCGATCAAGCTGTCACGTTCCGGCCTCGCCAGTCCGGACAAGCCGATCGGCAACTTCCTGTTCGCCGGCCCCACCGGCGTTGGCAAGACCGAGGTGACCCGTCAGCTGGCGTTGCAGCTGGGTATCGAGCTGGTGCGCTTTGACATGTCCGAGTACATGGAGCCGCATTCGGTCAGCCGCCTGATCGGTGCGCCTCCGGGCTACGTCGGCTTCGACCAGGGCGGTCTGCTGACCGAGAAAATCGTCAAGACGCCGCACTGCGTGCTGCTGCTGGACGAGGTGGAGAAGGCGCATCCGGACATCTTCAACATCCTGTTGCAGGTCATGGATCGTGGCGTGCTTACCGACACCAATGGTCGCGAAGCGAACTTCAAGAATGTGGTCCTGGTGATGACCACCAATGCTGGCGCAACCCAGGCAGCGCGTCGCTCGATCGGCTTCACCAAGCAGAACCATGCAACCGATGCGATGGAAGTGATCCGCAAGAGCTTCACCCCGGAGTTCCGCAACCGCCTGGATGCCGTGGTGCAGTTCCAGCCGCTGGGCTTCGAGCACATCCTGCGGGTCGTGGACAAGTTCCTGATCGAACTGGAAATGTTGCTGCAGGACAAGCATGTTTCGTTGTCGGCCACGCCGGCTGCCCGCGAATGGCTGGCCCATCACGGCTTCGACGCCGACATGGGCGCGCGTCCGATGTACCGCGTGATCCAGGACAAGGTGAAGCGCCCCCTGGCCGACGAACTGCTGTTCGGCAAGTTGTTGAACGGCGGCAAGGTCAGCATCGATGTCCGCGACGGCGAGCTGATCGTGGAAACCGAGTCCGAGCCGGAGCATCTGTTGCCGGCAACGGTGTAAGCCAGCTCCTGTGGGAACGGCGTAAGCCGCGAAGCCAGGATTGTTTCGACGCAAACAAAACCCCGCATCCAACGATGCGGGGTTTTTCTTTTGCTCTGGTCCCTCCCTTGTGCCGCAGGCGCAGGGGAGGGTTGGGGGGGGGGCTTCGTTGCCTCTGTAGTGCCGAGCCATGCTCGGCATGGGGCATTACCAGCAATGCCCCACCCCCCGTAGTGACGAGCCATGCTCGGCAGGAGCGTTACCGGTAACGCTCCTGCCGAGCATGGCTCGTCACTACGGGGGGTGGGGCATTGCTGGTAACGCCCCTGCCGCGCATGGCTCGGCACTACGGGGAATCCTGGCCACGCGAAAAAGCCAGCGCTAAGGCTGGCTTTCTGCTCACGCTCGACTTACCGCATTACTTCATGCGGTAGGTGATACGGCCCTTGGTCAGGTCGTACGGCGTCATCTCAACCTTGACGCGGTCACCGGTCAGGATGCGGATGTAGTTCTTGCGCATGCGGCCGGAAATGTGGGCGATGATTTCATGCCCATTTTCCAAGCGAACACGGAACGTGGTGTTCGGCAACGTCTCGCTGACGGTGCCTTCGAACTCGATGGAGTCGTCTTTCGACATGTAGTCCTGTGCGGTTCTGCGGACGGCCATTGGCCTAAGGGCGGGCATTTTACGCTGTCGCGGCCAAGGATGCAAAGTTTGCGTTAAGTACCGGCATTCAAGCCAACGCCGAGGCGGCCAGTTCGCCGAATCTGGGCGTCCAGCTGCCAGCGTCGCTGGGTTGCTGTACCAGTTGGCGCACGCTTTCCAGAAACACTGCGCGGGGCAGGTGCTCCGCACCCATCCGCAGCAGGTGCGGGTTTTCCACCTGCGCGTCCATCAATGGCCAGCCCCACTCGGCCAGGGTGCTGGCCAGGGCAGCGAGTGCGACCTTCGAGCCGCCGCTGCGGCCACTGAACATGCTTTCGCCGTAGAACATCTGGCCGATGGCGACGCCGTAAATGCCACCCACCAGCGCTTCGTCGTCGAACACTTCCACCGAATGCGCGTAGCCGAGCTGGTGCAGGGCGACATAGGCCTGGTGCATGTCGGCGGTGATCCAGGTGCCATCCTGGCCGGGGCGCGGGGCCAAGGCGCAGGCCTGCATGACCTCGGAAAACGCTGTATCAGCGCGGATCGTCCAGTTGCTGTTGCGCAGCCCGCGCCGGAAGCGCGAGGACAGGTGGACCTGATCGGTGCGGAACACCATGCGTGGGTCCGGTGACCACCACAGCAGCGGTTGGCCCTCGGAAAACCATGGAAAGATGCCGCCGGCATAGGCATTGAGCAGCCGCACCGGGCTGAGGTCGCCACCGACGGCAAGCAGGCCATCAGGCTCCCGCAAGGCCAGCTCGGCGGGCGGGAACGGCGCATCGCTGGCGCTGTCCAGCAGGAACGGACCTTTGTTGCTCATTGCGATGGATCTTCCTGCTTGAAGGGCGAATGGCGCATCAGGTCTGCGGCATAGGTCGCGACATCCTCGCGCTCGTGGCCGCACCAGTCGCGTGCCGCCTCGCGGAACTGCGGATGGGCCAGCCAATGGTGGCTGCGAACCTGTGTCGGAAGAAAGCCGCGCGCCAGCTTGTGCTCGCCCTGCGCGCCGGGCTCGAAGCGCTGCAGGCCTTCGCGCAGGCAATATTCGATGCCTTGGTAATAGCAGGTCTCGAAGTGCAGGCCGGGCAGGGTGGCGCCGCCCCAGTAGCGCCCGTACAGCGTATCGGCGCCACGCAAGCACAGCGCGCCTGCAATCGGCTCGCCATCCTGGATCGCCAGGAACAACACCAGCTGACGCGGCATCTGCTCGGCCATGTGGCGCAGGAACGCCAAAGTCAGCGCCGGCGCGTTGCCGTACTCGGCAAAAGTCTGCAGGTAGAAGCCGTGCATGGCGCGCAACTCGTCCGCGCTGGCCTCATCGCCGTGGCGCACGACGAAGCTGATGCCGGCGCGGACAACCTTGGCGCGCTCCTGGCGGATGTTCTTGCGCCGCTTGTGATCCATCGCGCCGATGAAGTCATCGAAGTTCTTCCAGTCCGGCTGGCGGCGCCACTGGAACTGCACGTCATCGCGCTGCAGCCATTGCGCGCCGAACAATGGGTCTTCATCGGCGAGATGGAAATTGATGTGTGCGGACGACAGGTCGTTGTCCTGCACATGGCGCACGATGGCCTCGATCAATGCCTGCCGATCAGCGTCGTAATGGGCCAGTAAACGCGGCCCGGTGACCGGAGAGTAGGGCACACCACACAGCCATTTCGGGAAATATTCCAGACCGTGGCGGGCATATGCATTGGCCCAGGCATGATCGAACACGAACTCACCGTGCGAATTCTGCTTCAGGTAACCCGGTGCGGCGGCGATTAGTTCATCGTCGCGCCACAGGCTCAGGTGCTGGGCCTGCCAGCCCCATTCCGGGCGCAGGCAGCCATGCTGCTCCAGTCCACTGAGAAAGGCGTGGCTGATGAAGGGGTTGCTGCCGTCATGCAGGCCATCCCACTGCGCGGCGCACAACGCTGCAAGGCTGGGGAGGACGCGAAGTTGCAAAGGCAGGTTCATGGTTCCAGCGTCAGTACGTCGATGACGGGTGGGTTGAACAGGCGCAATGGCAGGCCGATCTCTCCGCTACCGCTGGTGGTGAAAACACGTATCGGACCGCAGGCGCCCTGCATGACCTGCTCACCGCGATCGAAGCCATAAGCGCTCGGAATGACCTTGCGGTACAGCCAGGGGATGCGGATCTGCCCGCCATGCGTATGCCCGGCGAGCACCACGGCCACATTGCCGGCGCACACCTGCATGGCGCTGTCGGGGTTATGGGCAAGAATGATCGTGGGTCCAAGCAGTGCTTCGCCTCCGAGCAGGAAGCGCGCGTCATCCCGCCCTGCCCAGCGATCGCCGAGGCCCGCCCAATCCACACCATCGGCGTCCCTGAGCAAACGTCCTTCGATGACGTTCATGCCGTGCGCGGCGAGAGCGGCACGCAAGGGTTTGTCGATGTCTGGGCCGGGCTTTTGCTGGTCGTGGTTGCCGAGTACCACAAACGCGGGCGCGCGCAGGTCCGCCAGCGGTGCGAACAGCTCCTGCAGCGACAGGCCTTGTGGCTCGTAGGTCAGGTCGCCGGCGATCGCCACCGCGTGGACATCCTGATCGTTGATGCGCTCGACCAACCGCTCAAGGAAGCGCCGATCCTTGTAGACGCCCAGGTGGATGTCACTGACCAGAGCGAGACGTGTCGCGGTGCCGGTACCTTCCAGCGTGGTGTGCCTGATCACGATCATCTGCGGCTCGATGAAGCGTGCCCAGGCGAACACGCTGCAACCGAGCAGTAGCACCACGGTGGCTGCGCGGTGCTGCCGTTTGCGCCAGCGCCACAGCAGCCAGGCGATGACAGGAAAGACCAGCCAGCTGCCATGGAACAGCAGCTGCTTGATCATCAGCTTGTCCATGGCGGGCTGGCCGGGTGGGGCGCTCAGGCGCCCTTTTCGTCCAGGAAGCGCTCGGCGTCCAGTGCGGCCATGCAGCCGAAGCCGGCCGAGGTGATGGCCTGGCGGTAGTGCTGGTCGGCAACGTCGCCGGCGGCGAAGACGCCTTCGACCGAGGTCATGGTGGCGTTGCCGCCCAGGCCGGAACGGATTTCCAGGTAGCCGTTGTTCATTGCCAGCTGGCCGGTGAACAGCTCAGTGTTGGGCTGGTGGCCGATGGCGACGAAGAAGCCGTGGGCTTCGATATCGCGGGTGCTGCCGTCCAGAGTGGACTTGACGCGCACGCCGGTGACGCCAGCGTCATTGCCCAGCACTTCGTCGACCTGGTGGTGCCACACGGTTTCGATCTTGCCGGCGGCGACCTTGGCGAACAGCTTGTCCTGCATGATCTTTTCCGCCTTCAAGGTGTCGCGGCGGTGGACCAGATAGACCTTGCGGGCGATGTTGGACAGGTACAGGGCTTCCTCAACGGCAGTGTTGCCGCCGCCGACCACGACTACGTCCTGGTCGCGGTAGAAGAAGCCGTCACAGGTGGCGCAGGCAGACACGCCGCGGCCCTTGAAGGCTTCCTCGGACGGAATGCCCAGGTATTTGGCAGTGGCGCCGGTGGCGATGATCAGCGCATCGGCGGTGTACTGGGCGTTGTCACCGGTCAGGGTGAACGGGCGCTTGGACAGGTCGGCGGTATGGATGTGGTCGAACACCACTTCGGTTTCGAAGCGCTCGGCATGCGCCTGCATGCGCGCCATCAGGTCCGGACCCATCAGGCCATGCGCATCGCCCGGCCAGTTGTCGACCTCGGTGGTGGTCATCAGCTGGCCACCCTGCTGCAGGCCGGTAACGACCAGCGGCTTCAGGTTTGCGCGTGCGCCATAGACCGCAGAGGTCCAGCCGGCGGGGCCGGAGCCGAGGATCAACAGGCGGGAGTGCTTGGTCGGGAGGCTGGAAGTGCTCATGTATACTCGCGAAAGTCAGGATTGGTGGCCCGAACGCGGCATTCCGCAACTGTCCGGGCAAGCCAATAGAGTGGCGGTCTGACCCCGGTGAATCAAGGCACGTGAATGGAACTGCGCGGCCCGTTGGATACAACTCCGCGGTTTCCCGCATTGCCGCCGCCTCCGTCTGGCGGCTTTTTGACGTTTTCTGTCTGTCAGCAGTACCGCAGTGCGCTGTAATTGGGTGAAACCCGACGATCTGTCGTTTAATATCAATCACTAACCGTGCATTTTTAAGGTCTGGTCAAAGGTGGCGAAACAGGTCCCGGAACGCGACAAGAGCCCCAAGGCTGCCGCTGAAGCGCGCAAGTCGGCGGCTGCAGCAGCAGACAATCCGCGTCGTCAAAAACTGTGGCGTGACCTTGCGTTGATCGCGATCGCGCCGGCGTTGCTGTATCTGCTCGCCAGTCTGTTCACGTATTCGCCTACCGATCCGGGCTGGTCACAGTCGGGCTCGGTGGTTGCGCCCGTGCACAACATGGGCGGCAAGGTCGGCGCATGGATTGCCGATGTACTGCGCCAGTTGTTCGGCTATGTGGCCTACCTGATCCCGCTGATGCTGGCGGCGGTCGCATGGATCGCCATGTTCGGGCTGAAGAAGACCGATGAGCGCGGCCAGGATGACCTGGGCCCGGCGCTGCGTCTGGTCGGCATCGTCGGTTTCCTGATTGGTGCTACCGGTTTCCTGTACCTGCGTCTGCCGCCGGGTGATGTTGCCCGCGCAGGCGGTGGTCTGGGCGTGCTGGTCGGCAAGTCGCTGCAGACTGGTTTTGGCCCGGTGGGTAGCAACCTGTTCCTGCTGGTCCTGCTGCTGACCTCGATCACCCTGGCCACCGGGCTGTCGTGGTTCGCGGTGATGGAGAAGATCGGCAAGTGGGTGCTGGCGCTCGGCCCGATGCTCAACAAGAAGAAAGAGCAGGCCAGCGAGTGGCAGCAGACCCGCGTGCTGCGCGAGGAGCGCGAGGAAGTGCGCAAGGTCGACGCCGAGGTACGCGCCAAGCGCGAGCCGGTGAAGATCGAGCCGCGCCCGGCACCGGTGATCGAGAAGAGTGACCGCGCCAAGCGCGAGACGCAGATTCCGATGTTCCAGGGCGTCAATGGCGACGGCTCGGACATCCCGCCGCTGGCCCTGCTCGACGACCCCAAGCCGCAGGCCAAGGGCTACGACGAACAGACGCTGGAAACCCTGTCGCGGCAGATCGAGTTCAAGCTCAAGGACTTCCGCATCGATGCGCAGGTCGTCGGCGCCTATCCGGGCCCGGTGATCACCCGTTTCGAGATTGAACCGGCGCCGGGCATCAAGGTCAGCCAGATCAGTTCGCTGGACAAGGACATCGCCCGCGGCCTGTCGGTCAAGTCGGTGCGTGTGGTTGACGTGATTCCGGGCAAGTCGGTGATCGGCCTGGAAATCCCCAACGTCACCCGCGAGATGATCTTCCTGTCCGAGCTGCTGCGCTCCAAGGAATACGACAAGTCGGCCAGCGTGCTGACCCTCGCTCTGGGCAAGGACATCGCCGGCCGCCCCAGCGTGGCCGACCTGGCGCGCATGCCGCACCTTCTGGTGGCCGGTACCACCGGCTCGGGCAAGTCCGTTGCGGTCAACGCGATGGTGCTGAGCCTGCTGTACAAGGCCAGCCCGAAAGACCTGCGCATGCTGATGATCGACCCGAAGATGCTGGAGCTCAGCGTCTACCAGGGCATCCCGCATCTGCTGGCGCCGGTGGTCACCGACATGAAGGAGGCCGGCAACGGCCTGCGCTGGTGCGTGGCCGAAATGGAGCGCCGCTACAAGCTGATGAGCGCGGTCGGCGTGCGTAACCTGGCCGGCTTCAACAAGAAGGTGAAGGACGCCATCGACGCTGGCCAGCCGATGATGGACCCGTTGTTCAAGCCCAACCCGGAGATGGGCGAGGCCCCGCGTCCGCTCGAACCGCTGCCCTTCATCGTCATCTTCATCGACGAATTCGCCGACATGATGATGATCGTCGGCAAGAAGGTCGAAGAACTGATCGCACGCCTGGCGCAGAAGGCACGTGCGGCCGGCATCCATCTGATCCTGGCCACGCAGCGCCCGTCGGTGGACGTGATCACCGGTCTGATCAAGGCCAATATCCCGACCCGTATCGCCTTCCAGGTCAGCTCCAAGATCGATTCGCGCACCATCCTCGACCAGTCCGGCGCGGAAGCGCTGCTGGGCAACGGCGACATGCTGTACCTGCCGCCGGGCACCGCCATGCCGGACCGCGTGCACGGCGCCTTCGTCTCCGACGAAGAAGTGCACCGCGTGGTCGAGCACCTGAAGGCCAGCGGCCCCACCGATTACATCGAGGGCGTGCTGGACGAAGTGCAGACCATGGGCGATGGCGTGGTGGTCGGCGCCAACGGTCTGCCGGAGAGCAGTAGCAGCGGCGGTGACGAGTCCGATCCGCTCTACGACGAAGCCCTGCGCATCGTCACCGAAACCCGCCGCGCTTCCATTTCTGGCGTGCAGCGTCGCCTGAAGATCGGCTACAACCGTGCCGCGCGCCTGATCGAGGCAATGGAAGCGGCCGGCGTGGTCACCGCGCCCGAGCACAATGGCGATCGCACCGTGCTGGCGCCGCCGCCACCCAAGCACTGAACGAAAGGGCGGCATTCAGCGATTGATTGCCGCCCATTCAGTTTGCAAGAGGCAGACTCTGCCTCACCAACGACACAACTATCCCAAGCCGCCATGACTGCATTCCTGCGCCACTCCGTTCTTGCTGTTGCCCTGGCTTGTGCCGGCCTTGCTGCGGATGCCCATGCCGGCGCCCGCGACGACCTGAAGTCCTTCACCAGCGGCCTGCGCGGCCTTGATGGCCAGTTTGCGCAGCAGGTGGTGGATCAGCGTGGCCGGGTCAAGGAATCCTCCAGCGGCCGTGTCGCGCTGTCGGCACCACGCCAGTTCCGCTGGGAATACACCCGTCCGCATCCGCAGCTGATCATTGCCGACGGCAGCAAGCTGTGGGTCTATGAGCCGGACCTGGAGCAGGCCCGGGTCAGCCCGCAGGGCACCGAGGAGCAGAACAATCCGCTCACCGCGCTAATCAACCCCGCGCTGCTGGAACAGCAGTACGACATCAGCGAAGAGGCTGCGCCGCGTGACGGCATGCAGTGGCTGTCGCTCACCCCCAAGCGTGATACCCAGGCCAGCTTCGATGTCGCCGCACTGGGCTTCGCCGGTGGCGCGCTGTCGCGGATGGAACTGACCGACGCGGTGGGCCAGCGCACCATCATCACCTTCAGCGGCTGGAAGAAGAACCCGAGCTTCGCTGCGGGCACCTTCCGTTTCGTGCCTGGCAAGGACGTCGACGTCGTCGGCGAACGCTGAACCCAAGCCGGGCTTTTGAGACCAGGGCAGGGCGGCCACGCTGCTAGAATGCAGGCGTGGCCAGATCCCGAAATATCTTTCTTGATGAAGCTCCCGCCGACCTGCTGACAGCGGACCGGGACAATATGCGCCCGCTCGCCGAGCGCATGCGCCCGCGTGCACTGGACGAGATGGTTGGCCAGAAGCGCTTGCTGGCACCCAACACGGCGTTGCGCCGCGCTGTTGAGTCCGGCCGCGTGCATTCGATGATCCTGTGGGGCCCGCCGGGCTGCGGCAAGACCACCCTGGCCTTGTTGCTGGCGCAATACGCCGATGCCGAGTTCAAGGCGATATCGGCAGTGCTGTCTGGCCTGCCGGATGTCCGCCAGGTGCTGGCCGAGGCCGCACATCGTTTCGCCGACGGTCGCCGCACCGTGCTGTTCGTCGACGAAGTGCACAGGTTCAACAAGGCACAACAGGATGCCTTCCTGCCGCACATCGAGCGCGGCACGATCATTTTTGTCGGTGCGACCACCGAGAATCCCTCGTTCGAGTTGAACTCGGCATTGCTGTCGCGCTGCCGCGTGCACGTGCTGGAGTCGGTGTCGCCCGAGGATGTTGTGGAAGCGCTGCAGCGCGCCTTGGACGACAAGGAGCGCGGGCTGGGCGAGCAGGACATCGCGGTCTCGGCCGAGTCGTTGCTGGAAATCGCCCGTGCCGCCGACGGTGATGTGCGCCGCGCCCTGACCCTGCTTGAAATCGCCGCCGAACTGGCAGCGGGCGAGGGCGGTGAGATCACCCCGGAAACCCTGTTGCAGGTACTGGCCGACCGTACACGCCGCTTCGACAAGAACGGCGAGCAGTTCTACGACCAGATCTCAGCACTGCACAAATCGGTACGCAGCTCAAACCCGGACGGCGCCATCTACTGGTTGGCGCGCATGCTCGATGGTGGCTGCGATCCGTCTTACCTGCTGCGCCGGCTGACCATCATGGCGGTGGAAGACGTCGGCCTGGCAGATCCACGTGCGCTGGAAATGGCGATCAATGTCTGGAACGCCTATGACCGCATCGGCGCCCCGGAAGGCGATATCGCCCTGTCCAACCTGGTCGTCTACCTGGCCAGCACCGCCAAATCCAACGCGGCCTACATGTCCCTGCACGCGGCCCGTGCCGACATCGCCAAGTACGGCACCCAGCCGGTGCCGATGCACCTGCGCAACGCACCCACGCGTCTGATGAAGACGCTGGGCTACGGTCAGGGTTACCAGTACGACCACGATGTCGAGGGCGGCATCGCGCTGGACCAGACCGCGTTCCCGGACGACATGGGCGAACAGGTCTATTACAAGCCGGTGGAGCGCGGCCTGGAGATCAAGCTGAAAGACAAGCTGGATCGCCTGCGCACCGCCCGCGAGCAGGCCCGCGCGCAGCGCAAATGACCGCCATCCGCCAACCCGTGCCTGGAGCGTGAATCCATGTGGCAGTCCTTCCTGGCCATCGGTATTGGCGCGGCACTCGGTGCCTGGCTGCGCTACGGGCTGAGTCTTTGGTTGAACCCGCTGCACAACACCGTGCCGCTGGGGACCTTGACCGCCAACCTGCTCGGTGGCTACGTCATCGGGCTGGCGCTGGCATTCTTCGCCAGCCGGCCCGAACTGTCACCGCAGTGGCGGCTGTTCATGGTCACCGGGCTGCTGGGTGGCCTGACCACGTTCTCGACCTTTTCGGCCGAAGTGGTTTACCTGTTGCAGCGCCAGCAGCTGGGCTGGGGACTGGTCACCATTGGCTTGCACCTGGGCGGCTCGTTGTCGATGACCGCTCTGGGCTGGTGGACCTGGCGTGCCCTGCGGCACCTGACTTGAGCCCGCTTTCAATGCCGCAGTCGATACCGCATCATGCGCCCACCACAAATTGAGCGTTTCCTGGATATGCAGCAAAAGCGGACACACGAATGAGCAGACCGGCGTTGGATGACGCGGCCCGCAGCGAAGCAATCCAGGATTCTGAATCGGGGAGCGCCATCATCGGCGCGGATGTCGGCGGCACCTATGCACGTCTTGGCTGGACCCGGCTGGATGCCAACGGTGCGTTGAGCGTGCAGGGGTTCCGCAAGTACACCTGCGCCGAACATCCCAGTCTTGCCGCGATCCTGCGCGACTACGCCGACTGGCTGGCGCGCGAAACCGACGCGCCACCGATCGCACATGCCGTTGTCGCCATTGCTGGCGTGCTTGATGGCGACACCCTGCTCAACACCAACCTGGCCTGGCCGGTGTCGTTGGCGGCAACCCGCCGCGATTCCGGCTTGCAAACGCTGGAGTTGATCAACGATTTCGTCGCTGTCGCACAGGCGATGGCACATGCCGAAGCCGACGCGCTGCATCTGATCTGCGGTGATCCCACGCGGGTAGCCCCAGGTCCGGCCGTAGTGCTCGGCCCCGGCACTGGCCTGGGCGTCGCGGTCTATCTGCCAGGCGGAGATCCCTCGGTGCTCGCCAGTGAAGCAGGGCACGCGGCGCTGGCGGGTTCCACTGAGTTGGAGCAGGACGTATTGCGCCTGCTGTCGCGGCAGTACACGCATATCGACAACGAACGGATCCTGTCCGGTCCGGGCTTGATCACGCTTTACACCAGCCTGTGCGAACTGCGCGGCAGCACGCCGCATTGGCTCAGCCCCGCCGATCTGGTGGCGGCAGCCCACAGCGGCACTGATGCGCTGGCGACGGAAAGCATCGAGGTGTTCTGTGCGTGGCTGGGCAGTCTGGCCGGCGACCTCGCACTGACCTTTGGCGCGCGTGCGGTTTACCTCACCGGCGGCATCACCGGTCATTTGAGCGGCCCGCTGCATGCCGGTGGCTTCCAGCAACGCTTCCTTGCAAAAGACCGCTTGTCGCAGGCGCTGCGGCACGTGCCGGTCTGGCGTGTGGAACATGGTGAGCTCGGTGTACTCGGTGCCTTGGCTTGGCACGTGGATAAACTCGCAGCACGCTGACACCACCCAGGAGAACCCAGGCATGAGTACCCGCAGACAGTTCCTGCAGTCGTCCGCGCTTATTGGCATGTTGGGCAGTGCGGCGCCGGGGCTGCTGGCATCGCCGGTGGCCGCCAACGGCGCGCGCGTGGTCTCAACCTGGGACTTCGGCGTAGGTGCGAACCAGGCTGCATGGAAGGTATTGGCTGCGGGCGGCAGCGCACTGGATGCGGTTGAAGCCGGCGCCCGCTGGGCGGAAAGCGAACTCTGCAATCCCACTGTCGGCCGCTGCGGCAATCCGGATCGCGATGGCGTGCTCAGCCTCGACGCCAGCATCATGGCTGGCGATGGGCGTTGCGGATCGGTGGCTGCATTGGTCGACATCCTGCACCCGATCTCTGTTGCCCGCGCGGTGATGGAGAAGACCCCACACGTCATGCTGGTGGGCGAGGGGGCTCAGCAGTTCGCCGTGCAACAAGGTTTCGAACGACAGAACCTGCTCACCCCGGAAGCGGAGAAGGCATGGCGCGAGTGGCTGAAGACCGAGCACTACGCGCCGCAGATCAACGCCGAGCGCCGTGGTATTCCCGGTGACAAGGACAACCACGACACGCTGGGTATGATCGCCATCGATGCCAGCGGACAGATGGCCGGCGCCTGCACCACCAGCGGCATGGCCTTCAAGATGCACGGCCGCGTTGGCGACAGCCCGATCATTGGCGCCGGCCTGTACGTGGACAACGAAGTCGGCGCCGCCACGGCGTCCGGCATGGGCGAGGAAATGATCCGCAATGCGGCTTCGTTCCTGGTGGTTGAATTGATGCGACAAGGTCGCTCACCGGCAGAAGCCTGCCGCGAGGCCATCCAGCGCGTTGTCCGCAAACGCCCGGAAGCGAGCCGCACCTTGCAGGTCTGCTTCCTGGCGATGAACCGCAGTGGCGAGGTCGGCGCGTATGCGCTGCACAAGGGCTTCGTCTATGCGGTCTGCGATAGCAGCAGGCAGGACGCGCTGCTTGAGTCCGCGTCGGTGTACACGAGCACGCAGGCATGAGCTCGCGCTATCTGTTGGAGATCGCCTGCAATTCGGCGATGTCGGCCGTGGCCGCGCAACAGGGCGGGGCGAATCGCATCGAACTGTTCGAGAACCTGGAGCAAGGCGGCACCACGCCTTCGTCCGGCAGTATTGCGGTGGCGCGGGATTACCTGCAGATTCCGTTGTTCGTGTTGATACGACCGCGCCCCGGTGACTTTCACTACGGCGCACTGGAAGCGGAACTCATGCTGCGCGACATCGCGCATTGCCGGCAGCTGGGCTGCGATGGCGTGGTGATTGGCGCTTTGAGTGCAGACGCTGAAGTCGACATGCCGCTATGTCGTGAACTGGTCAGCGCAGCCGGGCCCATGGATATCACGTTCCACCGTGCCTTCGACGCAGCCCGTGATCTGCCAACAGCGCTGGAGCAGATCGCAGATCTCGGTATCAAACGCATCCTCAGCTCAGGTGGCCACGGCAGTGCCGCCGAAGGCAGCGCCGTGCTGGCCAGCTTGGCAGAGCAGGCTGGCTCACGCCTGGCCTTGATGGCTGGCGCGGGACTCAGCGCCCAAAACATCGCCGAGATCGCCTTGAAGACTGGTTGCGTGCAGCTACATGCCTCGGCCAAAGGGCGGCAGCGGTCCGCCATGCGTTACCAGAACCCCAGGTTGCAGGGCTTGGACAACGATTGGATTCAAACAGAAAGCAGCGCGGTCGCCGCTTTGCGCGAGGCGCTGGATCAGCTGGGCTGATCCGGCGCTCCTTGATGTTTGTCGATTAAAGTGTCGAGTCACTTTAATCGGCGAGTAGCCGCCTCTAGAACCTTTGTGGCTGGCACTTCAAATCAGGTACGGCCGAGCGCGATGCCAACGGAGACGTGGGCATCGGCGTTTTTGCTTACCAATCGATGCGCAGATCCAGGGATGCGTTGCGAGCCTCGCCGAGCATGTCCAGGTTCCAGTATTTGCGATTGAACACATTGTTGAGGTTGGCGGTCAGCGTCGCGTCGCGTCCTGCCACCGTGGTGCGGTACTGGAAGCCAACATCAGTGATCGTGCGTCCCGGGATCAGGATGCGATTGGCGTCTTCGTAATACTGCTCGCCGGAATAGCGGACCGTGCCGTGCAGGCTGAAGCCGCTGAGCAGGGCAGGACGGTATTCGAAATTGCCGACGTAACTACGCGGCGCCGAGCCTGCTGGGCGATTGCCGCGCAATGCGGCGTTCTCCGGCGAGAGATCTTCCAGGCTGGCGTCCAGCCACAAAGCTCCCAGGCCGACATCCAGGCTGTCGGTTACACCGTAGCTCGCGATGGCTTCAAAGCCGCGGTACAGGGTGAGGCCGTCCTGCACCAGGTAGAGCTGGCCATCACGCCATTGGTCGATCTGCGCGCTACGTTCTACCCGGAAAGCGGCGGTGGTGAAGCCCAACCTGCCGCTCTGGTATTTGGCACCGATCTCGTACTGCTTGCTGATTGTGGCGTCCAATACCTGGCCGGCGTTGGCATACGGCGGCTCGTTGTCAAAGCCAACGCGGCCCGCCGGTTCCAGCGACTCCACGTAGCTGCCGTAGATCGACACCGCGTCCACCGGCTTGTAGATCAAGGCAAGCGTGGGTGTCAGTGCCGAGGTGGCGTAGCGCGAATCCACGGTCGGGTCGCCATCTTTGTCGCGTTGTTCGTAATCGACATAGCGTGCACCAAGTATTGCCTGCCATTTTTCGCCGAAGTGCAGGGTGTCGCTGGCGAACACCGACTTCTGCCGCTCATCCGAGCTCACTGGCGCAAAACTGAAATCCGGAACATGGTGGGAAATGAAATCCTGACGTTGGTAGAGGTTGCCCGAGAAGTCGTTGCTCCAGTAAAACTCATTGCTCCAGCGGTCCCAACTGCGCTGCACCGCGCTGCCAAACACCAGTTCATGGCGGATCGCACCGGTTTCAACGCTGCCGGTGACCAGTACCTGGGCAACGCTGCTGCGCAGATCGGCGCCGAAGTTGTAAACGCTGCCCTCGTAATCGCCTGCCTCATTGAGCAGGTTGCCGAACATCTTGTTGGAGTAGTGCTCGCGCCGGCTGCCGCCAACGGTGAAGTCCACGTTCCAATCCTCATTCACACGCCACTGCAAGCCGGTGGTGGCATTGGTGGTCTTCGCACGGTAGTAGGAGTTGCGGACGCGGACGTTCTCGTAGTCGTAGGTGGGGCGGGGCAGGCGATCGCCTTCGTAGCTGTCCCAGTAGAAGTACATCGGCTCGTACTTGAGCTTGTTGTCCTCGCGCAGCAGTTCGGCATGCCACACCAGCGAATCGCCGATCGGCTGCTCCACTGCGATCGCAATCAACTCGCGATCAAGGCCCGCGCCGTTATAGGCGTCGCCACCGTCCTTGGCCAGATTGACGCGGACACCGAACGAATCAGGCCCGTTCAGGCGGGTGCTGGCGTCCACGCGGGCAGACCAGGCGCTGTCGTTGCGCCAGCCGACTGTGGCGGAGAGCATCGGCGTGCTGGTAGGCCGTTTGGTCCGGTAGCTGATGATGCCGCCGGGCGAACCAAAGCCATACATGAAGCCCCCGAGTCCCTTCAGTGCCTGCACGGATTCGACGGCTTCGAGCGGGTACTCGCCGCCCCATTCCATCAGCATCGGCACGCCATCCACATAGTGGTTGCTGACGCCGATGCCTCGGATCTGGGTGCCCCACCAGGCAGTCGTTGCCGAAGGCTCGGCTGCGTAAACCGATGGGTCATTGATGAAGATGTCGCCCAGCGTGGTTGCGCCGCGCTTCTCGATATCTTCCTGCTCCACCACGGTTACCGAGAACGGCGTGTCGAGCAGCCGCTTGGTGCCCAGCGCGCCCGCGCTGGCGTCCAGGTTGAGGTTCAAGCCCAGGCGCTCGCCCTTGACCCGAACGGTGTCGAGCTCGGTTGCGTCCTTGGCAGCTTGTGCGGCGGGAACGGGTTCTGCCGTTTGTGCCTGCACGTTCAGGCAGGCGGCGGTGAGGCAGACGAACAGGGCGGAATGACGCGGGAAACGCACGCGCGAAAGACTAGGCAGCAAGGAGATGGCCTTGGCGAGGGACGTAGATTGGAGCAGGGCGGTAGCGGCCTGCCAGCAGAAGTACGGCAGCGATCCTATTGCGAACGAGTCTCAATAGCAATATTTGACAAAGGTGACGGGGAGCGTCGTCTACGCGGTGAAATAGCGACATCGCGGGGATCTGCGTTACCGAAGAGTGGACTTGTGCTGCTCCATGTCCGGTACCTGTCTCGAATAAAGTGATCCATCACTAAATTAAAGACTCCCAGTTGCGGTTTGCTCGGGCTGAGCCGGAACAGGGCGGGGCAGGCCGCCGCAAAGCTCAGACTCCGGCTGGAGGACGGGCACCTGTTTGCGGCCAATACGACGCCTTACTACAAAACCCTTTCAGGGATCGCACTCTGCAATGGTCAGCCAGTTGCGGTCGCCAGCGAAGGCTTGCTGGCACCGCAATCAGACACGCGCATCGCTGATTCCGCACCTGCGTGCAGCAAGACCCGTCACTTCAGTTCACCTAGATCGATGATGAGGGCAACAACCAGGCTTGCCGGGCAACGTTGTCGGCAAAGTAAGTGTCTGCGATTGCTTGTTGAATGCAGGCACGAGTTGCAAGAAGCCGATTAGACCGGTGATTGCTGCCAGCGGCGTAGTTAAAGGGCATACCCGCTCATTTAAGTGACGAAACACTAAAATAAGCGGCGATCGGCAAGGCGCGTCGTGGGCCGGCGCGCCCATTGCTTGAACAACTGCGAGCACGCCGCAAGATCCAGCTGCATTGGCGCTGTGGCCGTCGCCCTGTGTTGCGGTAGCCGCCGCAGAACGATTGCAGCCACCTGAGCTCGAACCATGCAAGTTCTGGCTTCGTTGACCAACAGGATCAAGCCAGGCTGATGAAGCCGACCAGATAGATGCCGGTACGAGAACAAGTCGTGAAGTCGATCTGCGGGACAGACTTAGGGGCAGCTGCACTGAAGCCGTCAGCCAAACGGCATAGCTCATAGATAGACAGCGCCAAGCCATTGAAGGGTTCTGAGCCAAACCAGCAAGACGAATCGCTGTTGAGACCTCAGCTGGAACTGGACAAATCTGAGAGCTGGGCTCTCCGCGAGTGCTGCAGATCTCGCGGAGAGCCTCCCATCGCATCCTGTTTTTTTACATAATATACATACCGGGCACTTTTTCAGCGGCAATAACTTGATTTGCAAGGGATTTATCGGCGGCGCCAGCGCTCAAGGGCGCAACGAAAATCGCTGCTGCTGCGAGCCGCAAAAGCATTTTTGACCATAGAGCGCGTTCCGCAGGGGACTGCGCTCTTTCTGCGTGGACCCGTGCAAGCCATTCCGGTCCATCGATCTTCGCGAGCGCGCAAAGCTGCGCAATTCTTTCGTCAGGGATCGGATTTCGTCCCTGCCTCCACGCGCTCACAACGGCACGCGTCAGGCCAAGGCGCTGAGCTAACGCATTGTCTGAATTGAAATTTCCTGCCTGCTTTGCCTGGTCGAGCAGTGCGTTGGTCGTTTCCACGTATGCGAATCCGTTGACGAAGTGTCTGCGAATCAATATACAACCCTCGTGTCTGCGGGTTCGCATACACCCCGCCCCCTGTACCCGCAGGGGGCCGGGTCACGGGTAGGGAAGGGGATGGAAGGGTCATTCAGCGATCCGTTGAGCTATGGCTTTAACGGTTAATCGGGTACCGGTTGGACAGTTTGGGTCGTTGGTCTTCGTTAGTAGATTGGCAATGAGTTCTGCCTGAGTCTCTTTCGGGAGGGTTTTGGCAAGTTGCCCTATAGCAAAGAACACACCTTCAAACGTCTGCATTAGTGCTTGGCTGTTCTGGTCCATTTCGGTCTCCGTAGTCGTTCACGGAGTTTCGCATGCACACAGCTGCCGTCATCGCATTGTTCGCTTCATCGCTGGCCTTCTCGGTCGGCACGGCTCGTCTGTTCGGCTGGGTGATTCGTCGCCGGAATTCGCGTGTTGATTCCGCGTACCGCGCTGCTCGCCTAGTTGCCCAGGCACGTGCGGAGGTGGGCCCATGATCTTCCTCGTTCCGGTCTTGCTCTACGTGTTCTTTCTCCTCTGGATGTGGGCGCGCCGTGGCTAACCGCATCCCTTACGGCATCCGTCGCGTAGATCCGCGCTTCTACGAGCCGCTTCCCGCGTCGTCGCACCTCGACATCGAGGTCGAAGCGCTTCGCGCCATGCCGCAACCCAATTACGAGATTGAACACCGCATTGGTGACGGTCCATGGCTTCCCAAGTGCCGCTATGGCCGGGATGACGCATGGGCCGTCGCCCGCGCTCGCTGGTGGAATGCGCTGCTGCGTGGCCGTCGCTCCTATCGCGTTGTTGCTGTCCTCGGCAACACCCGCACCGTGGTCTGCGGGGAGGGTTCCAGCTATGCATGAGGTCGCAGCTTTGGGACTCCCCTCGTCTAACAGGGGAGTCAGTGAAAATGAACAGATCGGGGTAGTGATTGACTGGCTGGCTGCATCGTTCGATTTGATTTCTGTTCTTGAGGTCCACGGGCTGGTCGATGACCGTAAAGCGGTCTTGGATGACCTCGATGGTCCGATAGGTTCCTGCGTTCGACCTGTCGCCCAGGCACTGGCGGATCACTTCTTCCCCGGTCTGTTTGAGTTGGGCGATCCATCCCGTGGCCGCTTCTACAACTGGCGCGTGGCCCTGCGCGCTGGTGGCGAGCATGTAGGTCTGCTGGAGTTCGGCGGCCTCAACACCATTCGACAAGATGGCACCCACACCGGTCGGCTGGAATTGACAGGTGATGGTTGCCGCCTATTTGAAGCCAGCAGTGGCGATGACCATGCGGAGCGGTGGTCGTCGCTCGCTTCACTGCTGGGCATCTGCGATGCGCGGATCACGCGCGTCGATATA
Source organism: Stenotrophomonas sp. STEN029 (assembly GCF_056760015.1). Classification (NCBI taxonomy): domain Bacteria; kingdom Pseudomonadati; phylum Pseudomonadota; class Gammaproteobacteria; order Lysobacterales; family Lysobacteraceae; genus Stenotrophomonas; species Stenotrophomonas sp. STEN029. Next base: position 48,258 of record NZ_JBRREC010000019.1, read on the forward strand.
GCGGCAGATGATTTCCTCGGCCAGTGGCCCGTTCAGTGGGCTATCGATCGGTACAACGAAGGCGGTTTCGACCGTCGTGGTCAGCGTCCCAAAGCCCGCCTGATCGACGATATGGGCAACCGCACCGGTAAGACGTTCTATGTCGGCAGTCGCAAGTCTGAGCAGCAGCTGCGCGTATACGAGAAGGGCAGGGAGCAGGGGAACGTGGCATCCGAATGGGTGCGCTACGAAGGCGAGTTTCACGCCAGCAACCGGCGTGAGCTTCCGTTGGAGATGCTCGTTGACCCCGCACCGTACCTGGTCGGCGCGTATCCGGTGCTCGACTTTGTTGGCGGCATTGGCGAACGCCTGCGTATCGCAACTGAAAAGCTGCTCGCCAACTGCACCCGCGCAGTGATGAATTTCCGGCGCCAGTACGGGCCGATGGTCAACGCGATGCTGCATGCATCGGGTGGCGATGAATCAACGCTGGCCCGGCTGATCGTGGGTACCGCCCGAGCCAAGTTGCCGCCGTGGTGCCCGCGTCCAGAGGACACCGCACAGCTGCTCACCGCAATTCTTTTCGCCCCCTCGGGGCATGTCGATAGCTCGCCATCGCGGGCATAACCAAGGAAAAACCATGGAACTGATCAAAGTCACCATCCTCAATGCCCAGGTCGAAGAGCGCAGCGGCGTCTTCGAAGACGACAGTGGCAAGGAACGCAAGTACACCACGCGCAAGCAGAAGGCGAAGGTGGAGGCGGGCGGCTTCGCCTACCCGTACGACGTGCGTCTGGAGGACGGTCAGGCCGCATGGCCGGTGGGTGAGTACGTCATGGATACCGCCGCGATGGTGGGCATCAACAAGGGCGTGCATAACTTCTCCAAGTACGCGGTGCTGGTAAAGGCAGTGAAGTCCTAACTGATGCCAACGCAGCCTCACGTCTTGCAGTGTGTCGAGTTCGACCCACAGACCGCCACGTGTGCGGTACAGGCGTGGGTTCCTGTTCCGACGCTCTTGCCCGACATTCCGATGACTGATGTTTTGCAGCTTCTCGGTGCCGCAGCTGTTCCGCTTGCGGTCGCGTGGGGAGCCAAGCTTCTGGGCAGAACTACGAGGGACTAACTATGTGGTATTGAGCGGTTCTTTTCCCGGCGGAACTGCTCTCTATTTTCAAGCTGGGCGCTATAGAAGGAGTTAGAAATGGATACTGGTGACGCAGTTGCAGCCATCGCCCTGATCACCGCGGGTGTGGCTGCTATCGGTGCAGCAAAGCTGCTGCCGGCGGCTACTTCGGTGGGCTGGAAGTGGTTGAAGGGCGCGATCTTCGGCTGATGCCAGGTCGCAGGGGAGGGGGCCAGTTGGCCCCCTTTTTCTTTGGAGGTCTTATGTTGGGATGGTTCGTGCTATGCGTCGGAATTCTCGCGCTGTACATCACCTTTTCCGATTGAGGTGGTTTTTCGCCGCGCTCTTGCTTTCCACTTGCATTGCGTCTGTATACGCAGCTGGAAAGGTTCGTGTATCGCCTCAATCAACGGGGTATGTGCGTATGGGGCAAAACGCGGATGGTAGTACCCGTTGGGCGACAAAAACCGAGTGGGCAGCATGGTTTGATTCTCAGATGGCAGGCAGTGCCGCTGCTGGTGCTGCTGAGTATGCGACTACTACGGGTGCATTGAGTTCGTCAACGCTCGGCGGTCTTGCGCGCAAGGCAATTCGTGGAGGTGTCTATGGTGCAGCTGTTGGTCTAGCGGTTGAGGGGATAGTAGATGCGGCAGGGTGGGCTATTGGTGAGTTGCAGGATCAGGTAGTTGTTCCCGGTGTTGAGCAGGAGCAGCTTGGGCAGAAAGCCTATTGCATGTACAAAGATGGGCAATTCCATTGCGCAAATGCACCTGGGCAGCTTCTTGGATTTGTGCAAACTCAAATGATCAACCCGACTCAGAAGCCACCGTGTGGCGTTGGCGGAGTGGGTGCTGATGGTGGTCGCTATTACTGGTGCACTCGAATTGAGGATGGTGCAAAGATTTCTTCATACCTTGAATCTATGATTATGCGTCCAGTGTCTGGCTGGACCAGTAATCATCAAAATTCGAATCCCTCTAGTCCTCCGGTAGCGGTTTCAGATGACGATCTTGGCAACGCGATCAAAGGTAATCCGGGCCTTGTTGATTCGCTTTTGACAGACCCGCGTACTGGTCGGCCAATCATGACGCCCGAATTGCAGCAGCAAGGTGATGAGTTGCAGCGGCGCTTGGAAGAGCGTGAGGGCTATGCTCCTTCCGATCCAAAGCCAGCTCCGAATCTGGATGACGACACTGCCACTGATGATGGTTCGCCATGGCCCTCGTTCTGCGGATGGGCAACAGTCGTTTGTGATTTCATTGAGTGGTTTAAGACCGAGCCGCCTGAAGAAGAGGCGCCTGAGGTTCCTTGGGAAGAAGAGGAACCTGCCGATTACGAACAGTCTTGGAGCGCCGGTCTTGGTGGTGGATCCTGTCCTTCGCCGGTTTCCTTCTCTGTTTCTCTTGGCGGACAGAGTGCGTCGCCTGAATTTTCCTTTGATGGCATATGCCAATTCGCCACCATGATGCGCCCTGTGATCGTTGCGTTGGCTGCAATCATTGCTGGGTTCATCATTGGCGGGATAAGGGGGACCAAGGATGCTTAATTGGCTCTCCGTATTGCTGAAAAATTTGTTTGGTGAGGGTGTGGCTCGTGTGCTTGGTGGGGCAGGGCTATCACTCGTTACCGGGGCTGTTGCACTTCCTTTAATCACTACTGCACTCAATACGGCAGCATCAAAGATCGGCGGTATCGGTGGTGATGTTCTTTCCGTCGCACTGCTTTTCGGCTTTGGCGAGGCTTTGTCGATCATGGGGACTGCGATGCTGACGCGTGCGGCAATGGGCGCAACGCGTGCGGGGATTAAGAGGGCTACTGAATGATGTATTTGATTTCCGGGCAACCGGGTAATGGCAAGTCTCTACGTGCGATGTTCATCATGCGCGAGGAATACGAGCGCAACCGCAAGGCCAATGCGGATGGGAAGGAAGAGCTTCGCAGGTTCTTCAGCAACATTTCTGGATCTACGACAGAGGAAAATCCCGAGGCTTATCCGTGGGTAGAAAAGCTGCCGGAGCACAACGATTGGACCAAGCTCCCGGATGGCTCGTATGTTGTCTACGACGAAGCTCACGCGGATGGCAATACGCCGGGGCTTGAGCGCTATGGGAGTTTGTTCCCTTCAACGGGTAAGCCGGGAGAGTCGGCGGATCTGCGCATTCGTGCGATGTCAACCCATCGCCATCGTGGCTTTGATCTCGTTTTTCTTACGCAATGGCCCAGCAAGATCCACCACCAGGTGCGGTCGCTTATTGGCTCCCACACCCATATGAATCGCGGCATGGGTTTGCAAGCTGCAGGTGTCTTGCAATGGCCTCGGGTGCAAGTTGATCCCTATGATGAGAGTCAGCGGGAAAAGGCTGAAGAAGAGATTTGGACCTATCCGAAGGATCTCTACGGCAAGTACAAAAGCGCCACGCTGCACACGGCCAGCCACAAGTTCAAAATTCCTAAGAAGGTAGTCGCGGGTCTGTCGAAGCTTGTTGTTACGCTTCTGGTCCTTTGGGCGCTATGGCATTTTCTCGTACCAAAGGGCAAAGAAAAACCGGAGGAGGGGCCGGCGCAGAAGGAGGCCAGCTTGCTGGCCCCTGCGCCGGGCGCTCCGGTTACTTCCGATCCTCAATTGTTGCCGGGCATGCAGGCGTTCGCCCAGATTAACACCCAGCCGGCTCCGTCTTTGGCTGGTTGTGTTTCGAGTGATCGGGGTTGCCGCTGTTTCAGCACTGAAGGTTTTCAGATCGATATGGCACGTCACGAATGCCTGGCACTGATCGAAGGTCCGTTGCCGTTCAACGTCTACCATGAGTACAAGGCTCCGGTCGGTTCTTCGTCGGCGGGTGCTTCGTCATCAAGGGCTGCGGGCGTTTCTGGTTCCGTCATTGGGCGTGCTGATCGTGCGCTGGGCTCTTTCCCCGAGAATGAGGCTTACAAGTCGGAAAGTTACAGCACCGTGCAGGCTCGTCCGGGGTTCATGTAGGGGTGTAGGGGCCAAGCCCCTACGGTGGACGCCTCACACGCGTGCAGAGCGTTTCAGCGCCGGTATCAATGGGACCACCGGGCATGGCTCCGCTGATCGGCGGATTTCCCCCTTGGCAAGCTGCTTTTCCTGATCCAGCAGTCGCCGGTACTCTTGGGCCAGTGCAGCTGTCAGGCTCAGCCACGCCAGATCCTCCGGCAGTAGCTCGCGGCCCTCGGGTGTGACCAATCGACCTGACCTAAACGAAAAACCGGCCCAAGGGCCGGTTAGTTTGCGGTTACGCATGTTGCAGACTCCGTGTCAAGATCCCAAGCGGCTGCACAAGCCGTGCCAGCCATTGTCCGAACAATCCGAACATAATATACATTATGCGAAATGGCTGATGGGCCGATTGAGATGGATCTGGATCTGGCTCACTTCTCACCTACCATCCCGGCCTCCTAAGGATTCGGGGGAAATTGAGGCATGAGCGACACCTACAACCTGGACAGCCGTCCACCGTGCTGGGAACCGGGAACGCAATGCCCGAACAGCTGCGCCAGCGACTACTACCGGCGCGTGATCGACAACCACGTCGCCCTGACAGGTCCATGGGCTGGCTGGCGTCTGGCAGGACGAGATCTGATCGCCCCAAGCGGCGAAAGGATCCCAGAACGCAGGCTGCGCGGCCTGCTGTGGCGCGCCGATGCTTCTGATTTACGTGACGCGACACGGAAAAGGAACGCTGCGCGAAAAGCGCGTCAGCAGTCGTTGGTCAAGGTCGTTGTCGTGGACCTGGGCGAATGGCGGGAACGCCACTTCGGAACGCGGGCTGGATAACGGCGTCAACGCAGGGGCAACGCCCCTGCACCCCCTATTTGCATGCGTTTTGAACCGCGTTGTCATAGGCACTGGAAAGAGCAAAAGAGCGCCTAGTACCTGCAGCGTTGTAAACAACATCTCGCTGCCGCTTCGCACTCTCGCAAGCGTAGCTAGAACCCGTAGTTCGGATCGTCGCCCCTGTAGCGCGACCACCACCGCCCCCGCCAACAGAAGCAACGTACGGGCGCTGTGCTGCACGGCGGGCCGCAACTTCGCGTTCCATCTGGGCAAGCCGCGCCCGTAGATACGGATTCTCCTGATCCGGCACAGCGTCCCAAGCCTTAGCCGCAGGACCGTTCGCGCAAGGATGTGACTGATACGAATCTGGCTTACCGCGCTCGACGCACTTGTAGACCTGTTGCGCTGCCGCGCCGCCAGACAACGCCAACAGAACAACTGCAAAAATTCCCCTGTACATCCCGGCTTCCTGCTGGATATGAACGCGCATCATACAAGAGGAAAGCTCGACCAATTTAGTGACGAATCACGTAAATAGGGCGAGCAATCCGTAGGGGCTTGGCCCCTACAGCCCAAGTGCCTGGCGCATTTGCGATCGGTAAATTTTAGAAAGCTGCCGAAACCCTTGCAGCGCAATGGTTTCCAGACAGCCCTTTCTGCAGGGCAGATCCGCGATCAGGAAAAAGCGGCCAACAACCCGATATGCAAAACGTAATAACCGTAGAAGGCCCATCGTGTCCTGGGTACGCGTAGATCCAGCTGGGCGACGGCCATCACTGGTAGCGCAAGCAGCGCCCACAGGTTGCCGTTGTAGAAACACAACGGCGCGAAGGCAGCGGCACCCAGCCAGAAATGGCTATCAACACGCTTGGTCGAGAACAGCCACCACCACACGACCACCAGCACGACGCCTGACCACTGGTAGTCCACCAGCAGCGGCGCTGGCACTGCCAACACCAGCAGCGACCACCAGCGTCGATTCTGGGCGCACAGGACGCACGCAGCGGCCAACGCGAAGCTCAGCAGTACGTTGACCGGCAATAACGCATCAAAGGCCCACACGTAGACCGGCTGAGCGATCAGGCCCCAAACGAAAAGCCGCTTCACCGACTTGCCAACGTCAGCGCCCGGCTGCGCCAAGTTATAGGCCATGACCAAGGCGAACACAGGGAAAGCAATGCGGCCCAACTCGCTGACCACCGGGACGTAATCGCCATAGAGCAGCTTGGCGGCATGGTCACCAGTCATCAGCACAACGGCCAACCATTTCAGCAATTCGCGTCCGCCGCTGGTCATAGCTGGAAATCCGTAGAAGGCACCGTTGTGGCGGTGTTGTAGCCGGGCGATTCAGGGAACGTACCCAACTTGCGCTGGCCCCGTTCGATCGATACAGACTCCCTGCGCTGGGAAAGGTCCTCCCTCGCCCGCTCCATCTGCATTGGACCATCAACGAAACGATCGTCGCGTTGATCACGGTAAGGCTCGTATTGACCACGACGAGCTACGAAGCGGCAGGTCGGCTCATCGAGCACATAGTTGGTGCCCTGCTCCGTCAGGCACGTACAGGATGGCTCAGCTTCTTTGCCCTGGGCATTCTGCCCACCCATGGATGACATACAGAACAACCGCGGCGATGCGCTCGGCAATGACAGGGCATCATCGTATGCAGGTGCACTCCACGGCTCCGATGGGATACGCGGTAAGAATCGCTCGGCATATTCCGCCGGGGTTACACGCTTGGTGCTGGCTGCGCCACTCGCCGTCGCTGACGCTCCGTCGCGTGTCGCAGCCGCATTCGCTGCCTTTACCGTAGCGTCCGCATCCTCGCCGCCCAGCCGCTTCCCCATGTTGCCGAACGTGTAGTACATCAAGAACAAGCCAAGCCCCGTCAGGATTGGAAGCGCGATGTAGTACCAAGGAATCTTGCGCTCCGTGGTGTCCATCTCCGTGGACTGATACGTGCCCATCGGCCGCTTAGGCAGCGCCTTGCGCCGAACAACCAACGGCGTTGCTTTTTCGGCCTGTGCTTCGAACCTGTCGAACTCACGCAGGTGCACAAACTTCGTGCCGAAGCGACGACGAACGTGAATATGCCGTTCGATCAGGTCATGAACGAACTGATCACACTGCTTGTCCGGGGACTGGCTGACAAAGATGAAATCCAAGCCGCGATGGCGGTGCTTTGCCAGCTGCTCAACATGGTGCGGTACCTTGGAGCCGGGTGGCCGCTTGGGCAGCATGCCATGCTCATAGGCCTCATCTACAAGCACGACAGCACCGTCAGGCAGGAAGTTCGGCCAGTCGCAGAACTGCTCTGGCGTCATCGGGAGCACGCCGGTTTTGGAGTAGTCGAATTGACGGATATTGCACGCGTAGACAATACGACCTTGATCCTTGAATTCGAGAAGGCGGTCAATCGCGTGCAACGTTTTGCCGTGACCTGGTTGGCCGGTGTACCAGTAAATCATGACGAACCTCCGGTAAGGGTGTCGGCAACCGTCTTAGGGACGATGAACGTTTTCCACGCCATACGGACCGTCAAGGCCGAAAGAACCATAGAAATAGCCTGCCCTACTCCGAGATAGCCAAGCAGCTGCGCTGCCTGCCCGGAAATACCGCTGGCGTGCTGAACCACGAACGCCTGAAGGTTCGGCAAGATCTGATCCCACGTCACGATAGTCAGGCCGAACGTGGCAAGCGCCTGCGATGCGATGCCGTGAGCGGCACCCTTGACCTTCTCCATAAGATGCTTGACAGCATCCTGAATCCAATCAGCAACCATGCCCATATCAGAACCCCCAACCCATCAAAATTTTCACCGCCGTATAAGCGCCAAAGATCAGGATGAGCGCACGAAGGATCGCCATTGCCTGACACCAATAAGGGAAATCGGCACCGCTAATGGATTGCCCCATCAACTGAAAGCTAGGCGGCTCGGGACAAGACCCACCGCCAAAAATGTTGTCTTCTTTGATTACGGAAAGAGAGAAACGAGCACCAAATTTCGTGACCGTTGGTGTCTCACTTTCGCTGGTTCCAACGCGCCCTTCCAGAGCATCCGCAACGCCATTTTTGTTTGCGTCGGTGCCATCTGTACCTGTCTCGCCGCTTTCCTTCTTGGCAAGTTTTTCCAGTGCGCACGTCGAACGCCATTGCTGCATCAGCTGGGCATACTCCATCGCATCGCATTTCTTGCCAGTACAAATCGGCACAGCGTCACACGTTCCACCGCTAATGTTTGCAGCGCGCCTAGTGTTGCAATCAATGCGCCACTGAATCTTCACCTGCATGCAAGCGATGGCATTGCCAGAACATGACGGAGGGGAATCACAACTATCGCCACCAGACGCACTGTCTTTCTCAGGGTCATTGTCCGGGTTGTCATCGTCCTCATCGGCTTTACCATCGCCGTCAGAATCCTTGCCGCATGTACCGTTATCGCGGCGCGCCTCGCCTTCAGCGCACTGCCCTTCACCGGGTATGCACTTACCGGTAGCCGGTGCCTTAATTGTTCCTGCAGGACACTCGCTAGCTTCAGCTTTGCAATACAGCTCACCGGTTTGAACGGCGCCCGGCGTAGTGCCCTGGACTGCAATCATTCCAGCAGGGCATTTGCCCTCAGGAACGCACACGCCTTCCTTCTTTACCTGCCCCTGAGGGCAGGTTGGCTCGAATGGCTGACAGAGCGCCATTGCCCCATTCCAGAATGAGCCGGTAGGGCATTCATTCTTGAAATCTGGCCCACACATTGCGCCGGTAGTTGTAACGGTGCTTGTGTCATCGCCATTATTTGAATAGTTGACGACGCAACCTGTATTGCAGCCGAGAGAGCCTGTAAGGGGCGAGCGCGGGACCGTAGCTGGAGGCCTTGCTACGCTAGTGCACGGCGTTTGGCACTGTTTTCCCTTCTCATTCCAAACCTTGCCCGCGCCGCAGGGATTCGTTCCGGGGTAGTAACGCCGGGCCTCCTGATTGCCACCCACGCCGCGATACAAAACCACGTAAACGCGAGATTCGGGGTAGTGCTGCGCCGGATTTTTCCACTCGGTAGCGTTGTTGGACGCAACCTTGTTGACCATCTCATACGCATCTTGCTGCGTCGGACAAACAAAGCTGCTATCACCATTAGCGTTTGGCAAAAAGCACTTGCTGTAATCCTGTGCCTTGGCAGCGCCGATACCCAGCCAGCCAAGTACCAGAGCGACGACAACAGCCGCGACGCGACGGGCTATAGCGCTGGCAAAGATCCTTGCGAGATTCATCACATGCCCTCGAACGCAAGCCAGCACGCGCCACACACTGCGATGATGATGAAGTAACCCATATCCCCTCCTTCCAAATAAAAAGGGGCGACCATGACGGTGCGCCCCTCCCGATCCCCTGCCCCGCCGATTAGCGAGCCTTCTTGACGTAGCCCCACACGATCAGAGCGCCGAGGATGATTGCGGCTGCCGCAATCACCAGCATCACATCGGCCTTACCACCAGCCATTTCGCCAGCAATGGCGGCACCCGGGGAACCACCACCGCTCGCAAAAGCAGCGCCCGATGCCATCAGGGCCGAAGCACCGGCAGCGACCTTGCCGCCAGCGGTGGCAGCGAAACGACGGGTTGCGTTGATCACGTTCTTCATAAAACACCTCTTGGGTTGATGCCCCTACATACGCGCCGCGCGGAATACGAGACGCGCTTTCAAGCCGACAGCCCAAACGCCAACAATGGCGAAGGCCACCAAACTCCCATCTGCCAAGTCCAGGGGCGGAAGAATTGGCTGGTGGTATGGCATCCAGACCGGAACCGCGCACACCCCATCCGGCTGCACGTGTTCGGGTGCGCAGCCAACGACGTAGAGCGATTCCGGCTGGTCAGACATGGGTTAGCCCTTCGCCGGAGCCGGAACCGGCTTGTCATCAGCAAGCGGAACGAGCTTCACGTCGCGGCCGATCTTCAAACGCTCGTATTCGTCGGTGACGAAACTGGACAGATCGAACGTGTAGAAGCCTGGGCGATACGGGTGCTCACCGGCCTGCAAGGAAACCTTGAACGGCTTGGGGAAACCGCCACTCGGATCAATGATTGCTGCAACCTGCTCATTGAACTGCATAGCGGCACGATCACCGCGAGCGGGAATCGACTTGACCAACACGTTGTCCGAAAGAATTTGAATCTTCATAGCTCTATCACCTTCCAAGCGATTATCCGGCCGCCAAAAATGGTTACTCGCCACGGTGAGGGCCAGAATTCACCGGTGAGTTTGTCGAACCACCCGCCAAGCGCTTTGCGAATGTCGGCAGCAACGCCGAGGATCTCGCGTGCTGAGACGGGTGCTTTCCAGTAGCGCAGTTCGCGCTTGGATTCTTGATTCAGGCCACCGCAGCCATGCGTGCGGAAACCTTTAGGGAACTGTCCAGCTACAAGGCTGGTGAACTTGCTTGCGTACTTAGCGAGGTAGCCCACTGCGTTGCGGGCCTTCTTCATGTTGGTGCAACCATGAGGCCACCAACCACGTTTATCGATCTTGCCGAAGTACATCCCCTGAGGGATCCAGATCAGAATGTGATAGTGGGGGATGCCGCGCTGGGTGAGCTCTCCCACCCAGAGGTAACGGAAAACTTGACCCGCAAACCGTTTGGCGCGGGATCGAGTGACATTGAAGTGGCCCCGCATCGCTCGCAGAAGGTCGCTAATGTCACGAGGGCCGCTATTGCATCCGTCTCGGTAGGTGAGCGTGAGCATGTACCACGCGCCACGGAAACCCGTTGCTTTCGCTTCGTCATTGTGAAGTCTCGCGGACGTGATGACAGACTTTTTCAACCGCTGCGCCCGTGCCAGCAGTGGGTCTATTTCGATGGATACGCGGCCTGTCTTCGGCGCGTCTTGACCACTTGTTTTATAAGGGACAAGCCCAAGGGCCAGCGCTTCGCGCTGGCCCTCTGGACTCAATGCGACCGGACCCGCTGCGTAGTAGTCAGCAAGAGACGCAGAGCCGTTGTGCTTGGCCTTGTGGATGCGCTCAGAGGCTTCCTCAGTGCGGTGCTGCATGCCACGCATGTGGCCCACAGACGCGTCGAACTCATCAAGCGCAGTACGCGGCTTGTGAGCAGCAGAGTTCGCATCAATCATCGACTGCAAGCGCGAATGGCACGGCTTGCACATATCAGCGTGATGCAGCTTGCGAGGCTTGCCGCAATTGCCGCAGAACGTGCCGTGATAGCGATAGGGTTCGGACTCAACCACGAGAGGCACCACGCATGATCCAAAGCCCAAGCACGAGGCAGAGGACGCCAATTGCAAGAAGGAACATGAAGTCAGCCACGGCGCACCTCGGCACGTGCCTGGGCAACAAGGCGAGCAGCGCGGTACCAGGAATCAATGCGCGCAGCGCGACGGCTGCATACCCAGTCGATCAGACCAACTACGCCGAGCGTCAAGCACGTGAGCGCGATCACGGAGAGGACGGCGATCAATTGGAACCGCCAGCGAGATAGCGGCGACGGAGGATCGGTGCCAGAGCCGCGACAACTGCATCACGCAGTTCTGAATCAAGCTCGATGGCTCCGTAGTTGCTTTCAAGCGAATAGATGGTCGGCAGCTGCTTGCTCAGCGCATACGCGGCCAGATCCTGTTCGGAAACTTCCATGACCCCTCCCCTACCCCCTAGCCCTAGAACCCGCTCCCGGCTCTAGGGGAGACCGGGGCGGGATCAATCCAAGACCCTTGGATCGACGGCGTGATTCAATACCCTTGAATCGAATAATTCAAGAGGCTTGAATCGAAATGGACGTAAATTCTTTGCTTGACAAAGCAAAAGAAGTGTGCGGGGTTGAGTACGACAAGGACCTTGCGCCGCGTCTCGGCGTCAAGCCGTCTGCAATAAGCAATTACAGAAAAAACGTTTCGCACCCCGATCCGGTCGTGTGCGCGACGTTGGCGGGACTTACCGGAGTGCCACTCGCAAGAGTGCTTGGAGTTATTGGGGAGGCACGCGCCATCAGTCGCGAAGAAAAGGCCGTATGGCGCAAGCTGGCCGCTACCGCTATAGCCCTAGTGATGGGGGTTGGCCTCGCCTCCCCTGTGCACGTACAGGCAGCGGAATCCGGTGTTTCAGCAGCACCGTCTATACATTATGCGAAATGGCTGATGGGCCGATTGAGATGGATCTGGATCTGGCTCACTTCTCACCTACCATCCCGGCCTCCTAAGGATTCGGGGGAAATTGAGGCATGAGC